>CAUJGC010000286.1 GCA_963169075.1 Myxococcota bacterium | reverse complement strand
AAACGATCAATCCTCGGGGGGGGGGGGTGGGTTTTTTAATGGTACCCACTGTCCGGGGGGGGAGCAGCGGTCGGGGTTGTTTCCCGTTAAACATCCGGGGCGTTGACCTGGGGATCGGGGTGGTGCACCCTCGGAGGCGTGGACGGGGGCAGCGCGGAGGTGTTCGATGTTCTTGCTACCCAACCCGCTCCTGAGAGAGCGGCGAGGCGTCGCGGCGGATGTGATCGGAGACGTGCATGGGTGCGCGGGGGAGCTGAAGGCGCTGCTGGAGGCCCTCGGGTGGCGCCGCGACGAGGGGGGTTGGACGCCGCCGCCGGGCCGCGTGGCCGCGTTCGTGGGGGATCTGATCAACCGGGGTCCGGGGTCGCTGGAGGTGTTGGCGCTGGTGAGCGGGCTGGTGGAGTCCGGGCACGCGGTGGCGGCGCTGGGCAACCACGACGCGCTCCTGCTGCGCTGGCTGCTGCACCCGGAGCATGGGCGGGCGGAGGTGATCCGCGACACGGCGGAGGCGCTGGTGCAGGCGGACACGCGAGGTGAGGGGCCGACGCTGGGGGAGGCCCGGCGGTGGCTGGAGGCGTCGCCGCTGGCGGCGCGCTTCGTCTGCGGCGGCGAGGCGCTGGTGGTGGTCCACGCGGCGTGGCACCCGGCGCTGGAGGAGGCGCCGCGGGACGTGGCGGCGCTGGCCTGCCTCTACGGTCCGACGGCGCGCCTGGCGGGGAGCCCGCACCGTCACCGGGTGGAGTGGCGTCACGCGCTGCCCGCGGCGTGCCCGCGGATCGTGCATGGGCATACGGCCTATGACGGGCCGGTGTCCACGATGGGCCCGGCGACCTGCGTGGACACGGCCTGCGTCTTCGGGGGGCGCCTCACCGCGCTGCGCTGGCCCGAGGGGGAGGTGGTGCAGGTCCCGGCGCGGCGCGCCTGGTCGCCCTACCCCAACCTCCCGGCGGCTCCTCCCCTGCGCGACCCGGCCATCCTCCCGCCCGATCAGGCCCTCTCCTGGCCGTGGAACCCGGCGGGGCCGGAGGAGCGCTTCGGCGCCCCTTGACAGCGCGAGCGCCTGTCTTAGCATGATGAGGTTGTACGCACGTCAAGGAGCACGCGATGCACCCAGCCCCCCTCCCCTGCTCAAGCGCCATCACCGAGGTCGAGGTCTACGCGCGCGGCGCCCTCGTCACGCGGCGCGCCCAGCTCCCCGCAGACCTGCCCGCCGGCCCGATCACCCTCGCGCTGGGCGGGATCACCCCCACCCTGGACCCCGGCTCGCTCCGCGCGCGCGCCGAAGGCGGCCGGGACATCCTGAGCCTCCACACAGCCCTCCACATCCCCGAGGCCGCCGGGGCTCCCGGCGAGGCCGCCGCGCGCGTCCTGACGCTGGAGGACGACGCGCGACGCGCCCAGCTCCGGCTCCAGGAGGTCCGCCACGCCGCGGACCTCCTCCGGAGCCTCCAGCCAGCGCCGCCTCGCCCTGGCGGGCGCCGCCGCCCCGTGGGGCGCGCTGTCCAGAGCGCACGCGCCGCCTGCGCCCTCATCGATCACCACGTCGCGCGCCTCGACGCCCGCGCGCGCACCTCGCAGCGCGAGGTGGAGGACCTCCAGCGCGAGCTGGAGGACGCCCGACGCCACGCGGCGCAGCGCCCCCAGGCGGAGCTGGCCGGCGACCACCCCACCCGCACCGTCCTCGTCACCCTGGACGCCGGGGACGCCCCCCTCGACGCGCTGGAGATCACCTACGCCGTCGGCGCAGCCCGCTGGTGGCCCGCCTACACCGCCCGCCTCAACGACGGCGCCTCCCGCGCCGAGCTCACCCTGGAGGCCTTCGTCGCCCAGGCCACGCTGGAGGACTGGTCCCACGTCCGCCTCGCCCTCTCCACCGCAGACCTCCACCGCGAGCTTCAGCTCCCCGAGCTGCACTCCCTCCGCCTCGGCCGCGCCCAACCCCCGCGCCCCACCGGCTTCCGCGCGCCCCCCCAGGGGCTCGACGCGCTCTTTGAAGGCTACGACCGCGCCACGCGCGACGCAGCCCCCCCCGAGCCCCCCGCGCCGCCTCCTCCCCAGCGCCCGCCCTACGCCGCCCCGGAGGGCGGCGTACTCAAGAAGCGCGAAGCCGCCAGCGTCGCCTCCGACAGCGCCCTCGCGGACGAGGCCGAAGAGCAGGACGTCTACCTCTCCATGCCCGCCGCCGCACCCCAGGCCATGCCCGCCCGCAAGTCCGCCTCACTCTTCAGCGGCTTCGGCGGCGCCGCAGGCGGGGCGCCCATCGCGCGCGGCGAGAGCCGCAAGCGCGCCGACAAGGCCGACGCCCCCTCTCCCCCCCCCAGCCACGACCCCGGCGACGCGTGGCTCCGCTTCGATGACCTCATCCTCGAAGATCCCAGGGAGAGCGCCGCGCGCGGACGCCTCACCGCGCGCCCTCCCCTCCCCCTCCCCATCACCCAGGCGCGACGGCAGCTCATCGAGGAGACCCCCACCCCCCACCTCGGCAAAGACCCCCTCCAGACCCGCGGCGAGTTCGATCACCGCTTCCTCGCCTCCGCCACCGTCGATCTCCCCGGCGACGCCCTCCCCCGCCGGATCGATCTCCAGCGCGCCGACGCCAGCGCCACCACCCGGCTCCGCGCTGTCCCCGTCCACGAGGCCGCGGTCTGGCGCGAGGTCACCCTCAACAACCCCTTCCCCTCCCCCCTCCTCGCAGGCCCCGTGGACGTCTTCATCGGCGGCGCCCTCCTCATGACCTCCAGCCTCTCGGCGGTCGGCCCGGGCGGCGCCATGACCTTCGGCCTCGGCGTCGAAGAGCGCGTCCGCGTCCACCGCGACGTCCGCGCCCAGGAGAGCACCCGCGGCGTCTTCGGCGGCACCACCGCCGTCGAGCACACCGTCACCGTCGAGATCACCTCCAACCTCCCCGCCCCCGTCCCCCTCGATCTCCTGGAGCGCCTCCCCGTCTACGGAAACAGCGACATCGAGATCAAGCTCCTCCGCGCCACCCCCGAGGCCACCCCCTACGACCAGGCCGACCGCGGCGCCCCCCTCGAAGGCGGCCTCGCCTGGACCTTCACCCTCGAACCCGGCGCCCAACGCAAGATCGAGCTGCGCTACGAGCTCGCCTTCTCCTCCAAGTACGAGCTTCACGGAGGCAACCGCCGTGCCTGAGCCACGCGACATCACCCCCGACAGCCGCGCCACCGCCGTCACCTTCTTTGAAGACCGCGCCGAGGTCACCCGAGAGGCCACCCTCCACCTCGACGCCCCGGGCCTCTACCGCGTCCAGATCGAGGGCGTCACCCCCTTCATCGACGACCGCTCCCTCCAGGCCCACACCGCCGGCGCCGACCTCCTCAACGCCCAGGTCCACCGGCGCCTCGTCCGCGCCGCCACCCTGGATCAAGACGCGCTCCGCGCCCTGGAGCGCGAGGTCCGCGACCTCCTCGACCACGAGTACGCCTGCGACGCCGACCGCAGCCGCGCCCAGCGCCAGCGTCAGCGCCTCCACGACCTCCTCCAGCGCTGGGGCGACGGCCTCACCCGCGCGCCCGACGACCTCCTCGACGACCCCGCGCCCTGGACCGAGGCCCTCCAGGCCCTCGAAGACGACCTCCAGGCCAGCGCCGACGCCGAGGCCCAGGCCAACGCCGATCTCCGCGACGCCCAGCGCCAGACCGCCTTCGCCAGGCTGCGCCTCGCCCAGGGTCAGGCCACCACCCAGCGCGTCACCACCACCGTCGAGCTTCAGCTCCGCGCCCAGGCTCCGGGGACCTGCACCCTCCGCCTCACCTACCGCACCCCCTGCGCCCTCTGGCGCCCCGAGCACGCCATGCGCCTCCGCATGAGCGACGACGGCGCGCCGCACCGCGTCGAGCTCACCACCCGCGCCGTCATCTGGCAGCGCACCGGAGAGCGCTGGGACGCCGTCCAGGTCCGCTGCTCCACCGCCCGACCCGCTGCCAACGCCTCGCCGCCCCCCCTTCAGGAGGACCGCCTCCACCTCCGGCGCAAGTCCCCCGAGGAGCAGCGCACGATCCACGTCGAGACCCGCGAAGAGCACATCACCGCAGCAGACGACCGCCCGGCCGCCAGCGAGCTGCCCGGCGTCGATGACGGCGGCGAGCCCCAGGTCTTCACCGCAGCCATCGCCGCCCACCTCCCCTCCAGCGGCGAGCCCTGCCGCGTCGATCTCTACCACCTCACCCTCGACGCCGAGGTCCAGCGCCTCCTCCTCCCCGAGCGCACCCCCGTCGCCCACCTCCGCGCCACCGCGACCCTCCCCCGCTCCGCGCCGCCCCTGCTCGCGGGGCCCGTCCAGCTCGCACGCCAGGACACCTTCGTGGGGCGCGCACGCCAGCGCTTCGTCGCCAGCGGCGACCGCCTGGAGGTCGGCTTCGGCGCCGATGACGCCGTCCGGGTCCGGCGGCGCGTCATCGAAGACGCCGACTCCACCGTCATGGGCACCCAGCTCCGCGAGCGGCGCGTCGAGCTGAGCCTCTCCAACCTCTCCGACACCCCGCGCGCGCTCCACCTCATCGAGCGCATCCCTGTCAGCGAGCTGGACGACATCACCATCCACCTGGAGCGCGCCCCCGGCTGGACCTTCGACGCCCCGCGCGGCTTCCTCACCCGCGACCTCACCCTCCCCCCCAACGCCACCGAGCGCCTGGACTTCACCTACCGCATCAAGGCCGCCTCCAACGTCGCCCTCCCCTTCTGACCCCCCTGCCCAGGACCTCGCCTCATGCGCCGCTACGCTGCTGCCGCCTCGCTCCTCCTCACCGCGCTCCTCGCTGCTTGCGGCGGCGAGGACGCGTCCGCGCCTTCGAACCCCACGCCTGTCTGCACCCCGGACGCCCGCGAGTGCCTGGACACCTTCAACGCCCGGATCTGCCGGCCGGACGGCTCCGGCTTCGACTACCTCGCCTGCACCCCGGACGCCCCCTGCCAGCGCGGCCTCTGTCAGCCCGTCGCCGCCAACAGCGCTCCGAACAACAGCGCTCCGAACAACAGCACAATAAATAACAGTCAAAACAACTTAAATAACAGTCAAAACAACGCGGCGAACAACAGCGTCACCCCGGGGCGCTGCGCCCCCTTCGAGCGCGTCTGCGTCAGCGAGGGCCTCTTTGAGCGCTGCCACGCCGACGGCGAGGGCGCGGATCAGGGGACGTGCCCGGCGGACAACCCGTGCCGCGAGGGCTACTGCGGCGGCCCTCCGGAGGGCACACCCAACGCCTGCGTCAGCGGGACGCGCCTCTGCATCGACAACACGACGGTGCGGGTCTGCCGCGCCTCGGGGACCGGCTACGACAACGTCCCCTGCCCGGCGGGGGAGGTCTGCGATCCCAGCGACCCCACAGGCGCCACCTGCCGCGCCCTGACCCGCTGCCAGGACAACGACGGCGACGGGTACGGCGAGGGCGCGGACTGCCTGGGGCTCGACTGCGACGACACCAGCTACAACATCAACCCGAGCGGCCTGGAGGCCTGCGGCGACGGCGTCGATCAGGACTGCGACGGCGCAGACGCCCCGTGCGCCTGCGACCCGCTGGCGCAGGACTGCCCCGGCGCGCGCCTCAAGTGCAGCCTCAACGCCGCCTCCACCTTCGAGTGCCGCCCCGACGGCTCGCTCGGGGAGGGCTCCCCGTGCGGGGGCATCCCCGACGCCTGCGAGCGCGGCACCCTCTGCGTGGGCACGGGCGGCGGGGGGCAGACCTGCACCCGGCTCTGCGACCCGCAGGGTGGGCAGGGCTGCCTCGGCGGCGCCGTCTGCGGCGCCACCTTGAACGGACAGGACGGCATCGGCCTCTGCGTCGGCTTCACGCGCTGCGACCCGGTGGACTCCCCCGAGGGCTGCGACGCCGACCAGCGCTGCCTCCCCTACACCCAGACCAGCGCCGGCTGCTTCGACGGCGGCGGCGCGCTGGGCGAGGGCGCCCCCTGCGACCCGAGCGCCGACGCCTGCAACGACGGCCTGATCTGCATCACCACGCAGGATCAGGGCAGCGCGTGCAGGCCCTGGTGCAAGCTCTCCCGGGGCAACACCGACTGCGACCGCTGGAGCGGCGACACCTGCGCCGCCATCACCTACACCTTCACGTTCCTGGGCCGCGAGGAGACCATCACGGCCTTCGGCGTCTGCCAGCCTTGATCGAGGTTCATGTAGGCAGCGCCCCGTGCTGCACCGCAACACGCTTTATGTTGCAGCGCAACACGGGGCGCCGCCTCGAAGAATCGACCTCGCAGGATCGCTCAGGACGCGTCAGAAGCCACCAACCCACCCCCCGCTATGGAGCTGCGCCTGGGACGCGTCCTGGGGCCTCCTGGGCCGTTCCAACCCGGCTTCACCCGTAGGCCGCGATGAGCTTGCGGTGGTCGGGCACGTTCTGCATCCGGATCACCGTCGCCATCTCATGGATCCGGGACACGATGCTCGCCCCAAGACGATCCACCAACGACTCCGTGTCCATCGCCCGCTGAAAGTCCGGGGTCGCCGTGTCCACAGGGCCACGCCCCGAGCCGCTCGCCGGGAGACGCGGCGCGTCCAGCTCGTAGTTGCTCGTGAAGAACGTCGAGAGGCACCGGTTGTACCGCTTGCTGATCAGCTCGTCGATCACCGAGAGCTCCCAGTCCGTCTTGCGACCCTTCCCCAGCTCATCGATCACCAGCACCGGCACCGTCGAGAGACGATCCAGCAGATCCGCCGCGTTGTCCTTCCGCTCAAACGCCTGCCGCAGCTCCCCCAAAAGGTGCGTGAACTCGATGAAGCGGCACGCGATCCCCTTCTCCAGCGTCAGGTGACGCACCAGCGCCACCACCAGGTGCGTCTTCCCCGTCCCCACCGGCCCGATCAAGAGCAACCCCTTGTCCCCCGGGATGAACCCGTTGACCAGCGTGTAGATCACACCGCGCACCTCCGGCAGGTTCCCGATCCCCTGCCGCAGCGTCGGGTTCAGGTAGCTCTTGAAGTCCTCCAGCCCCTTGTTGTGATAGCGCGCTGGCAGCCGCGCCTGGTTGAAGAGCTGCACGCGGCGGCGCAGCCCGCCGCACGCCGGGCACTCCTGCGTCGTCATGTACCCCCCCGGGTGCTCCACGAAGATGTGCCCCTCCCCGCTGCACCGCGGACACGACTCCGCGCAGCGGCTGCACACCTCACCCACCGCATAGTCCACCTCACCGCGGGTGATCAGGAGCTTCCCCTGGCAGCGCGGGCACTTGCGCGCCTCACCCCCCGAGGCTCGATCGCCGCCCGGCGCCTGCGCCATCCACTGCTGCTTCGTCATCGCCGCTCACCGCCCTCGTCCATCACAAAAAGCCCCACACGACCCACCTGCGGGCCGATCAACCACACCCGATCGCCGCCTGGCGACGGCGCCATCCGACCCGCCGCCGCGCCCAGCGAGAGCGCGCCCTCCTCCCGGAGCCCCGGACCCTGCGGACGCCACACCACCAGCTCGCCCCGCTCGCCCGATGAGAGCACCACGCGCTCGCGGATGCCCTCCCCAAGCCGGAGCACCTCCGAAGACCCCACCGGCACCTCCACCCGACCCGACACCTCCAACGTCTCCCCCGACAGGATCGTAAGCGCGCCCTCCCCCGCCGCCAACCCATAGACCCAACGTCCGTCCGCGCTCACCGCCAGCCCCGAGAGCGGCGCGCCCGCCTCACCCGTCGCGACCCGCTGACGCGACGCCACGTCCAGCGCGCTCACCTGACCGCTGTTCGCGTGCAGCGCATAGATCCGCCCCGCCCCCGCCCCGCCTGGCCCCGGCGCCGCGAAGAGGCGCCACGGACGCGCCTCCACTTTGATCACCCCCACCACCTCACCCGTCGCCGCGTCCAGCGCGCTCACGTCGCCGCTCCCCAGGTTCGCCACAAAGAGCGCCTCGCCGCCCAGAGAGAGCTCCAGATCCACCGCCCCCTCCCCCGCGCGCCGACGCTCCCCCGCCTGCATCCCGCCCAGCTCCACCCGCACCAGCGGCGCCTCCTCCCCTCGGCTCAACACCCACGCCGCCTCACCGCCCGGCAGCACCTCCACCACCCGCGGCGTCTCGCCCACCGGCGCCTCCCCCGACA
Source organism: Myxococcota bacterium (assembly GCA_963169075.1). Lineage (GTDB taxonomy): Bacteria > Myxococcota_A > Bradymonadia > Bradymonadales > CAUJGC01. Next base: position 21,392 of record CAUJGC010000286.1, on the reverse strand, counting down.
CCGACACCGCGCCCTCCGCAGACACCTCCAGGCGCAGCAGCCGCCCCGTCCCCGAGGCCAGCGTCAACGCCCCCGAGCCCGCCCGGTAGAGCCCCACCAGCCCCTCCTGAGCCACCTGCGTCACCTGCCAGCGCCCCCCGCGATCCACCACCACCGCCTGCCCCGTCGTCGCCCCCAACGCCAGCAGACGCCCGCCGCCCGAGCCCGGCAGCCACACCCCCGATCCCAGCGGCACCCCCGTGGCGATCACCTCCTCCGCCCGCGGACCCCGCGGCGCCACCCGCGGGATCGGCGCCTCCTCCGCGCCCCCACCCGACGGCGCGCCGCGATCACACCCCGCCTCGGAGCACCCCGTCAGCGCGATCGTTGCACTCAGCGTAACAATCCAGACGGCCCGTGAATTTATTTGCGTCGAGAGCAAAGATACCCCCTCGTGATCCGATCCGTCGATCAGCGCGGCTCCAGAGCCCCCTGGCGCACCGACCAGCTCCGCACGTCCTCACCTTCCAGCTGGATGAAGTCCCGGTGGGTCGTCGTGATGAAGACCTGCCCCGGGTGACGCTTCAGCAGCTCAAAGAGCAGCCGGTTCCGATCCCGGTCCAGCTCGCTCGACACATCGTCCAGCAGCAGCACCGGCGTGAAGCGCAGCCGCTCGGTCAGCACCTGGATCTCCGCGATCTTCATCGCCAGCACGATCGCCCGCAGCTGCCCCTGGCTCGCGAAGCTCCGCACCTCGCGCTCCAGGAACGCCAGGTGCAGATCGTCGCGGTGCGGCCCCGAGCACGTCGTCCCCCGACGCATGTCCTCCCGCGCACCCCGCCGCAGCGCACCCCCCAGCCCCGTCCGCAGCGCCTCCAGCGACGGCACCTCCAGCTCGCCGCTCACCGACACCGGCGACGGCGACCACCACGACGCCCCGTAGCCCAGCGCCAGCGTCTCCGCGATCTGCGCGCTCTCCGACGCCTCCACCTCCCCCTCCAGCGTGAAGATCCCCCGGAAGGCGCGTCGAAAAATCGGAAAGAAGTCGCGTAGATACTCCAACCTGCGCTGCGTGATCGACGCCCCGTAGTCCGCCAGCTGCTCGTCGTACACCTCCAACAGCCCCGCCGAGGGGCTCGGAGACTTCAAGACCGCGTTCCGCTGACGCAGCACCGACTCATACGCCTGCACGTCCGCCAGATACCCCGCCCGCGTGTTGAACACCGCCCGATCCAGGAAGCGACGACGCTCCGATGGACCCCCCTTCAACATCCCCAGGTCGTCCGGCGAGAACACCACCGCGCTCAACGTCCCGAAGTAGTCCTGGATCGAGCGCACCAGCGTGCCGTTCAACACCACCCGCTTCCCCGTCGCGCCGATCTCGATCCGCGCCTGACGACGATGCGCCTCCCGCGAGATCTCCCCCTCGATCAACGCCCGCTCCTGCTCCCACTGGATCAGCTCCGCGTTCCGCTGCGCCCGCAGGCTCTTCACCGACCCCAGCGTGTAGATCGCCTCCAGCAGGTTCGTCTTCCCCTGGCCGTTCGGACCCGTCAGCACGTTGAAGCGAGGCCCCGGCGTCAGCTCGACCCGCGACAGGTTCCGAAAATGCTCGATGTGGAGGTGATCCAGCTGCATAAAACACCCGCGCTCCTGCTCCGCACCAACAAAGAAGCCGCCCGAAGGCGGCCCCCCACCGCGGCGCCGCGGCCCCAGCCGCGACGCCGCGCACCCCGTCACACCTCGCCTCAGATCCGCATCGGCATGACCACGTAGAGCAGCTCGTCACGACCCGCGTCCCGGATCAACGTCGGCGAGAGCGTGTCGATGATCTCCATCGTGATCTCCTCGCCGTCGATCGCGTTCAGCACCTCCAGCAGGTAGCGGTAGTTGTAGCCCGCCTTCACCGCCGGACCGTCGTACTCGATCGGCACGTGCTCCTGCGCCTCACCCTGCTCCGCGTCCTGCGTGAAGATCTCGCAGTCGCTCCCCTCCAGGCTGATCCGCACGTTGCCCGTCTTCGACGGCGCCACGATCGACACGAACTTCAGCGCGTGCAGCAGATCCTCGCGGCGCGCCCGCGCCTTCTGCTCCGACTCCGCAGGCAACACCTGGTCCACGTCCGGGAACTTCCCGTCGATCAGCCGCACCGAGATCGTCGTCGCGCCGTGCCGGAACACGATCGTGTTCCCCTGGATCCCGAAGCGCAGCGCCGGGTTCGACACGTCCAGGATACGCTTCAGCTCCACCAGCCCCTTGCGCGGGATGATCACCCCCTGACGAAGCTGCTCCGGGAAGCCCACCTCACCCTCCTGCGCCGGGAGCTGGATCCGCGAGAGACGATGGCCGTCCGTGGACACCATCGTCAGCCGCTGGCTCTCCCCCACCTTCAGCAGCGCGCCGTTCAGGTTCGGACGACCCTCGTCCGTCGACACCGAGAAGAGCGTCTTCTCAATCATGTCCAGCAGCTGCGCCGGCGCCAGTTTGTAGCGCGCCGTCTCCGGGTTCGTCTGGATGTCCGGGAACTCGCTCGCCGGAGTCCCCGGGATGCGCGACGTCACCTTCCCCGAGCGCAGCGTCGTGAAGTGGTTCGGCTCCATCTCCAGGATCAACGCGTCGTCGCGCAGGCTCTTCACCATGTCGTAGAGGCGCTTGGCCTGGAGCGTCACCGCACCCTCCGCCTGCACCTCGCACGGGCACTCCGTCGAGATCGACACGTCCAGGTCCGTCCCGTGGAGCGTCAGCGTGTTGCCGCGCGCCTCCAACAGCACGTTGTTCAAGATCAAGAGCGTGCTCTTCTGGTTGGAAACGCCCTGGACCTTGGCCAGCTCTGCGGCCAGGACGTCGCGGGCTATCTGGATCTTCATCATCGGCTCCTGTCGATGGGTTGATGTCGGGATCGGCCGAGCCAAGCGACCGAGTCCACCTCCCCCTCGGTCACCTCGCTTGAGCGGCCCCCAGAGTACACACTCCGCGGCGCCTGCCAAGCGCCCCCTGCGGACCTCACCCCCACCCCTCGCCTCACCGCGCGCGCAGCGCGCCAGGCTCCGGGACCTGGAAGATCAGGTCTTATCTCTCTGGATCGTATCCTTCGTAGGGCCTGTGGAGAAGTGGATAAGGCACTCAACCTGTTGATCTGACACGGAAAATGTGCCCACAGAACCCTGGTGATGGACCTGGGGTCTGGCTGGGGAGAAGATCCCGCCGACAGACTCCCCTTTTTCCACCCACCGATCTCCACAGGCTCTCCACATGCTTGCCCACATGTTCTCCACACCTGGGCTTCTGTTCCCCTTCATAGAGCATCCAGCCCGTCATAGCAAGGATCGACGCCTCGCTTGAGCGCGCGCTGGCCTCCTGGCACCTCGCGATCGGCTCCCCCGCCCGAGGTGATCGCCCCGGCGATCACCCTGCCCCCCTCCGAGCGGAGCCTCCCTGGCTCAACGCCCGCGCCTCCTGATCTAAACCGCCCCCTCGCCTGCGCCTACTTCTTGGGCGACGCCCCCCGGGGGATCGCTCCGCGATCCCCTCCCAGGCGGCTGCGGCGATCCACGGTGATCGACCGCGCTGCGATCCCGGGCGATCCCCTCCCCGCCCCTGCGGCCTCCGTCAGCGATCCCCGGGCGATCTTGACCCGATCCCTTGCGCCGACACGCCCCCCAAGCAGCGCGGCCCCGACCGGCGGATCCGATCGGGGCCGCGCGGCCGGACGAGGCGCTGGACGTCAGCAGAGGATCGACGCCTCGATGGCCTGCACCTCGTGCTGGAGCTGCTCGTCCTCCTGGAGCCCCTCCTCGATCTTGCGCACCGCCGTCATCACCGTGCTGTGATCCCGACCCCCGAAGAGCTTGCCGATCTCGGGGAAGGAGGTCGCCGTGTGCTTGCGGCAGAGGTACATCGCCACATGCCGCGGGTGCGCGATCACCCGGTGGCGCCGCTGGCCCACCATCTCCTTGACCTTCACGTTGAAGAAGCTGGCCACCATCCGCTGGATCCGATCCACCGTCACCGACGCGCTCCGATCCTGGATCACCCCCCGCAGCTGCTCCCGCGCGAACTCGATCGTCACCTCCTGGTGGTAGATCGACGCCGACGCCTTCAGCTTGATCAAGCTCCCCTCCAGCTCCCGCACGTTCGAGCGGATGTGGGTCGCCAGAAACATCGCCACGTCATCCCCGAGCCGGATCGACTCCGCCTCCGCCTTCTTCTTGATGATCGCGATCCGCGTCTCGATCTCCGGCGGCTGCACGTCCGCGATCAGCCCCCAGGTGAAGCGGCTCCGCAGCCGCTCCTCCAGCTCGGGCAGCTCCTGCGGCATCTTGTCGCTCGTGATCACGAGCTGCTTGCCCGCCTGGTGCAGCGCGTTGAACGTGTGGAAGAACTCCTCCTGGGTCGAGTGCTTCCCCGCGATGAACTGGATGTCGTCCATCAAGAGCACGTCGCACTCGTCGCGAAAGCGCGACCGGAACGCGTTCGTGTCCTTGTTCCGCAGCGAGTGGATCAGGCTGTTCATGAACTCCTCCGAGGTCACATACGTCACCCGAAGCTCCGGGTTCCGACGCAGCAGCTCGATCCCCACCGCGTGCAGCAGGTGCGTCTTCCCAAGACCCACCCCCCCGTAGAGGAAGAGCGGGTTGTAGACCCGCGACGGACGCTCGCCCACCGCGCTGCACGCCGCGTAGCAGAACTGGTTCGACGGCCCCGCCACGAAGTGCTCGAAGGTGTAGCGCGGGTTCAGCCCCGCCCGCAGGATCCGCTCATGCAGGCTCGGCGCCGGCGGCCCCGCCACCGGCGCGGCGCTCCGCCCCCAGCTCTCCGCCGCCGTGAGCGTCGGCGCCGCAGGCGCCGCCGAACCCAGCCCCGGCGGCGGCCAGCCCACGCTCGCCTGATGGAACATCCCCGCAGGCGCCGCGGGCGCCTGCGGCTGCGGCGCCGCCATGAAGGGCAGCGTCCCCTGCGGCGCCGACCACGTCGGCGCGGGCTGCGGCGCGCTCATCACCGGCGCCGCCTGCGGCGCCATCACAGGCTGCGGCGCCATCGGCGCCATCCCCGGAGCGAGCGACATCGCGTCGCCCGCAGCCCGGCTCAAGAGGTGGATCTCCACCTGCTGGCCGGTCACCTTCCGAAAAACCTCGACCAGGAGGCCCCGGTACTTGTTCCCCACCCACGTCACGTAGAAGTCATCGGGCAGCTCGAAGATCACCCGGTGCGCCTCGATGTGCAGCGGCTGGAGGTATTGGAGGAAGTTCTCCCAGGTCGCGTCATCGACCTGGGCGCGTATATGGCTTTGGAGTATGGGCCAGAAGTTCTGCATGTCTCCTTCGATTCCAGGCTGGGTCCGAAGTCCCTCTCGGACAGCATCCCTGCTCTACACCCCCGGCGCTCCGAACCTCCCCCCAACGGGAGCTCCGCTCGTTCAAGTGCGCCGCCGCGTCGCGCGTCCCTGCATCTGTGCTGACCGTCCCTGGTCGAAGGCCGCCTCCAGGTCTCCTTGACCTCGCGCGGCCCCGGCGGCCTGCTCCTGACTGTCCCTCATGTCAGAGGGGGGAGGTGGCAGGCGCCGCGGGTGAACCTGAGTGAGACCTAACCCCGCAGCCCCCTCGATCTCAAATCCACTCCACAACCCGCCCCGAGAGGTCTGTGGGCTCCCAGGGGCGTTTTCCACAGGGCTCTCCACACCTGTGGATAACCTTCCCCGGCGTCCCCGTCGAGATCCCCGCCGACGATCTCCGCGCGTCTTCCACAGCGGATCCCGAGGCGATCAGCCCTGTGGTGAACGCGATCACCCCCCCCCGATCCAGCCCGATCGACCCCGATCCGCCTGATCCACCGCTGATCGATCCCCCGATCCCAAGCCGATCTCCCCCCGATCCCTCCGCCTGATCCCGCCCTGCGCGCCGCAGCGGCTCGATCCCCGCCCCTGCGGCCTCGACGCCAGGAGGCGCCGCGCTCCACCGTGAGACGCCGCGCGCTGCCGTGCTCCACGGCGCTCCGCCGCAGGGTCAAAAAAATCGCCCGCGCTTTTTTTCAAGCGCGCCGATCCCCGCCGCCACGGCCTCCGCGCTGTGTCGATCCCCCGCGTCAACCTTTTTCTTCGCCCTGGGCCCCCGACGGGCGTCGCGTGATCCCAGATCGACGTTCAGCTGTCGAGCCGAGCATTCGTTTGTCCGTCTTTTTGTTCAGCATCTTGCGCCCGCCGCAAAGACCTCGACACACGCTCGTCACCCGAGGGGAGCGCCTGGATGCTTGGGAGGAGCGCAAGGTGCGCTCGCGCGCCACGAAGTTGGGCAGAACGGTTGACGTGCGCTTGATGATCGAGTAAAGCCTTTGCAGTCGGGTCGTAGCGGCCTGGACGAAGCTGTTAGACCACCCCATGCTGTCGCCTGAGAAGACCTCATGCCTTCCAGGTCGGGGGCGTGCTCCGGTGGGTGTCCAGACCACAACTTTACCTGTGCTCCCTCCTTCGCCTCGGCGGAGCAGGGTCTGGACAGAAGCACCCTGAATTTGAACGCCACGCTGCGGCGAGGGACCCAATGGGGGGTCGTGACGCCAAAAAACCCAGCGCAGCGTTGATATCTCTTTTGGAGGATACGATGGAGCCCAAGAGCAAGACCACCGCGATGATCCTTTGCTGGCTGCTTGGCGCTTTCGGCGCGCACCGCTTCTACTTGGGCTACACCGGCCTCGGCATCGCCCAGCTCCTCACCTGCGGCGGCATGGGCATCTGGGTCATGATCGACCTCATCATGATCCTCACCGGCAAGATGACCGACGCCAACGGCAACGCCCTTCAGTGAGCCGTCGGCGCGGGCCTTCGGGCCCGCCCGGTCGCGGAGGGGAGCGCCTGATGGCGCTCCCCTTCGCATTTCTTGCTCAGGGCCAGGTCCAGAGCCCGGCGACGACCGCCAGCAGCCGCCCCACCCCATAGGCGAAGAAGGCCAGGATGAGGGCGTTGCCGAGGCGATCCAGGCGCCGGGCGTGAGGCAGGAGGCGCAGGCGGACCCCGGCGCGCCAGCGCGCGCCGAGCAGGGCGTTGATCAGCGACACCACCATCACCCCCTGGACGATGACGCCGAAGGGGTTGAAGCGCAGCGCGTCCAGCACCTCCAGGTGGGTCATGGCGCTGACGGCGCGGGTGAGGCCGCACCCGGGGCAGGGGAGGGCCGTCCACCGCAGCGACGGGCAGAGGGCGGCGCCGCCGCCGTAGGGGTCCACCCAGGCGGAGAGGGCGAGGCCGACGGCCGAGAGCGCGGCGACGAACGGGCTGGTCAGGAGCCAGATCGGCAGCGGATCGCGCAAGGGTTTCGGGGCTCCTTCCATCTTGGCTCCTCCAGGCGCCTCCATCATAAAGCGCCTCGCGGCCTGGGTTGTCCAGCGCGGCGCTGACCCCGGGGGGGTTCGGGCTTGTCGCCGTGCACGGCGTTGGCTATCCTGAGCGCGGCATGAGCGTGGCAGGTTCGCAGGAGTGAGGGCTATGGGGTCGGACTCGGGAGGTGTGGAGGGCGGTGCGCGGAGCCGGGAGAGCAGCTCTCTGGGGCACGCAGGTCTCTCGCTGACCGTGCTCAGCGGCCCCGACCTGGGGCAGAGCGCGCGCTTTGACACCCCGCGGGTGCGGATCGGGCGCGACGTGGGCAACGACTTCGTCTTGCGGGACCGCTACGTCTCCAACGCCCACGGCGAGCTGCGCCGCATCGCGGAGGGCTTCGTCTACCAGGATCTCCAGAGCCGCCACGGGAGCCTCGTCCGCCTGGACACCCAGGCGGCCGGGGTGCGCCTCCAGGGGGACGTCGCGGAGCGCTCCATCGTCATCCCCCGGCGCGCGGAGCTTCAGGTGGGCTCGACGGTGCTGGAGATCCTCGTCGAGCGCCCGCGAGAGCCGCTGGCCAGCGTGCAGGAGCTTCAGTCCAGCGAGACGCAGCGCGCAGCGCGCGAGGGCGACGACCGCTACATCATGGCGACCCAGACCTCCATGGAGGCGTTGAGCCGCCGCTTCACGGGCCGCGACCCCCGGATGGAGATCCTCTTCCGCCTCTCCAGCCGCCTCAACGCCATGAACCGCCTGGAGGAGGTCATCGATCTGATCGTGGAGGCCTCCTTCGAGGTCTTCCCTGCGGCGAGCCTCTTCGCCATCAGCCTGACCGGCGAGGAGGGGGGGGCGCTCTCGCCCTTCCTCACCCGGCAGCGCCGCGGCGGCGACGGCGGACAGGTCATCCTCTCGCGATCCATCCTGGATCGCGTGGTCCGCACCCGCGAGGCGGTCCTCTACGTCCGCGACAGCACCGGCGGCGACATCTCGCGCTCCATCGTGGAGGCCCGGATCGCGGCCTCCCTCTGCGCGCCGCTGGTCGGGCAGCGCTCCCTGCTGGGGGTGATGCAGGTGGACAGCCGGAGCCTGGGCACGATGTTCACCCAGGACGACCTCGAGCTCTTCACCATCTTCGCCTCCAGCGTGGCCTTCGCCATGGAGCGGGCGCGCCTCACGGAGAACATCTATCAGATGTTCGAGGGCTTCGTGAGCGCCTCGGTCAGCGCCATCGAGGCGCGGGACCCCACCACCGCAGGGCACTCCTCGCGGGTGGCCCACTACAGCCTGGTCCTGGCGCGGCACGCCAACCTCTCGACCCTCCAGCGCTTCGACACCTTCCAGCTCTCGGAGCGCGAGCTGACGGAGCTGCGCTACGCCGCGCTCCTGCACGACTTCGGCAAGGTCGGCGTCCGGGAGGCGGTGCTGGTCAAGGGGCAGCGGATCGACGACGCGGCGATGGAGCTGATCCGGCAGCGCTTTGACGCGATGCGTCATATGACCTGGCGACGCCTCACCGAGCCCCTCCTCAAACACCCCGCCCCCGACCGCCTCGCCTTGGCTATCGCACAGCACGACGCCCTCTGCGCCGAGCTGGACCAGGCGCTCCAACACATCGACCTCATCCGCGCGCTCCCCTCCCTCACGCCCCAACACCTCGAGATCATCCGCGCGCTCGCCCAGCGCACCCTCCCCGGACTCGACGGGCAGCCCCTCCACCTCCTCACGCCCCGTGAAGCCGAGCACCTCAGCATACGCTTCGGCACCCTCAGCGAAGAGGAGTGGGAGAACATGCGCTCCCACGCCGCCCAGAGCGAGGACTACCTCCTCCGCATCCCCTGGAGCGACGAGCTCAAGCGCATCCCCTGCATCGCCGGCGCGCACCACGAAAAACTCGACGGCTCCGGCTACCCGCGCCAGCTCCTCGCACCCCAGATCCCCGACCAGGTCCGCATCCTCACCATCACGGACATCTTCGACGCCGTCACCGCCTGGGACCGACCCTACCGCAAGGCCGCCTCCGTCGATCAAGCCGTCCACATCCTCCAGGCCGAGGCGCGCTCCGGAAAGCTCGACCCCGATCTCGTGGATCTCTTCGTCGATGAAGCCCTCCCCGAGATCGTCCCCCTCATCCCCACCCCCGAGGAGCGCTGACCCGCAGGACTATCCTCCCGGCGCAGCTTGCGCTAGAGTGTCCTGTGTCCGCGACAGAGGAGACCTCTCGCCGACCCCCCAGGAGGCGCCCATGACCGCTGCATCGCTCGACTACAAGGCCCTGGAGGTTCAGGATCACGAGGAGCTGCGCGCCTTCCTCACCCAGGACCCCATCGCCAACGCCTACCTCCTCGGGGACCTCGACCCCCTCTACGCCCCCTACTGCACCTGGTTCGGCGCCAGGGACCACGACGGACAACTCGGCGCCCTCCTACTATTATATACGGGCCTCCGCCTCCCCGCTGTCCTCACCGTCGCGCCGCCCAACGCAGGCTCCAGCGATGACGGCGCACGCGCATGCGCGCTCGCCCTCCTCGACCACCTCATCCACGAGGTCCGGCCCCGACTCCCCAAGCTCTTCTGGGTCCACGCCTGGGAGCACCACCGGCCCATCCTCGAAAAACACGTCCTCGCCGCCGACCTCAAGCCCATGCTCCGCATGGCCCTCCGACGCGAAGACTACCTCCCCCACCCGGGCTCTGCCCACGTCCGGCGCCTCGGCCACGTCGACACCGCGCGCATCATGGAGCTCTACAGCACCTCGCCGGACCACTTCTTCGAGCCCTACCAGCTGGAGAGCGGCCTCTACTTCGGCGTCGATGACCCCCACCTCGAACGCCTCGCCGCCATCGCCGGCATCCACGTCCACAGCCAGGCCTACGACGTCGCCGCCATCGGGAACCTCGTCACACACCCCGACCTCCGCAGGCGAGGCTACGCCACGGCCGCCACCACCATCCTCCTCGATGAGCTCTTCAAGACCGTCTCCCTCGTCACCCTCAACGTCGAGGAAGCCAACGTCGCGGCCATCAAAACCTTTGAAAAATTCGGCTTTCAGCGTCATCATGTCTACTTTGAGGGCAGCGTGGAGACGCGACGATAGAGGGGAGCAGCGCCGTGGCATCTGAGAAGCAGAAGGTCGAAGACATCGGCACCGACGACACCGGAGAGCACGACGCCCCCACGGGGGTCGCCGTCCCCGTCGAGCGCGCCGCGAAGAACCGCGCCAAAGAAGACCCGATGCTCGGCACCATCATCGCGGGCCGTTACCGTGTCACCAAAAAATTGGGGCAGGGCGGTATGGGCGTCGTCTACAAGGGACGCCAGGAGGCCGTCGACCGCGACGTCGCCATCAAGGTCCTCCTCGCCTCCCTCGTCGATGACGAGTCCCTCGTCCAGCGCTTCCACCTCGAAGCCCGCGCCGCCTCCAAGCTCACCCACCCCAACACCATCACCATCTACGACTTCGGCCAGCACCAGGACATCCTCTACATCGCGATGGAGTACCTGGACGGCGAGCCCCTCAGCACGCCCCTCAAGGCCGGCCCCATGCCGCCTCCCCGCGTGCTCCACATCATGGTCCAGGCCCTCCGCTCCCTCTCCGAGGCCCACAAGAAGGGCATCGTCCACCGCGACATCAAGCCCGACAACATCTACCTCACCGAGATGGGCGGCGTGCATGACTTCGTCAAGGTCCTCGACTTCGGCGTCGCCAAGCTCAAGACCGGCGACAACGAGAAGACCCTCACCAAAGCCGGCATGATCTTCGGCACGCCCAAGTACATGTCCCCCGAGCAGGCCCGCAGCCAGAACCTCGACGGCCGCAGCGATCTCTACGCGCTCGGCGTCATGATGTACCACATGCTCATGGGGCGCGTCCCCTTCGACGCCGACGACCACGTCACCATCCTCCTCAAGCACGTCACCGAGCCCCCGCCGCCCTTCGCCCAGCTCCGCCCCGACCTCCACGTCCCCCACGAGTTCGAGCAGGTCGTCATGCGGGCCATGGCCAAGGACGTCAAGGAGCGCTACCAGTCTGCCGACGAGATGCTCATGGCGCTGGAGCACCTCGCCATCCAGCTCCAGATCCCCCTCGGCACCTCCGCCTTCCCCATCATGGCCACCGGGATGCAGCCCATGGCCAGCGTCACCCCCCCGGCGGGCCTCACCCCGGGCGGCGGCATCGGCTCCCCCACCCCCATCCCTCCGGCCTCCCCGGTCACCGGCGAGATCCCCTCCACCACGGGCGGCCACGCCGCCCTCGGCGTCCGCGATCTGGGCATCACCATCCCGCCCTCCGCCGAGCACCTCGCGCCGCCTCCGACCCACGCCGCCCCCTCCTCCGGGCCGAGCACCACCCTCATCGCCGCCATCGCCGTCATCGCCCTCCTCGCCGTCGGCGGCGTGGTCGCCTTCCTCGTCGTCGGGAGCGGCGAGGGCAAGACAGACCCCAACACCTCACCTCAGGCCTCGGCGCCGGTGAGCGCCCCGGCGAGCGTCGAGCCGCCGGCCTCCGTCGAGGTCGCCTCCGCCCCGCCTCCCCAGACCCACAACGCCGAGGCCACCCCGCCCCCCGCCGAGACCCACAACGCCACCCAGGGCGCCGTCGCGGAGGCCAACACCCAGGGGTCCGCCCCGGCCTCGGCTCCCAACGACACGCCGCCCGAAGAGAAGGGCCCCGCCGAGCCGCGCGGCAACGTCACCGTCCACCTCCTCTCGATCCCTCCGGGCGCCTCGGTCTACGAGGGCGGCAACCTCATCGGCACCACCCCCACCCGGCTTGAGCGCCCCCAGTCCAGCCGCGCGGCCTCCCTCACCTTCAAGCTCGACGGCTTCAAGACGATCACCCGGGACGCCAGCCTCCGCAAGGACGGCTCCGTTCAGGCCATCCTCCAGCGCGCTGGCGGCAGCGACAAGCCCGCCACCTCGCCTGCCGAGCGGCCCGCCACCGCAGGCTCCTCGCTGGAGGACAAGAACAAGGACCCCTACAAGGACCCCTACGAGTGACCTGCCAGGGGCCTGGAGCTTATGACGCTCTGCGTCATAAGACGCTGTAAATCAACAGACTTTTTTGTGATGGCTCCGCTCATCGGGGTTGTGCGGCCTCTTCGCGCGTGGTAATCAGCGCCCTTGAACGCCAGACCCACGTCCCTCGTGGGCCGCGCGGCGCTCCAGACACCACACGCGGGAGGACAGCTTGGATCTTCTCCACCGGGGCAAGCCCCACTTCAACCAGCTCCACATCAAGCACGATGAGCAGACGGGTCTCCGCGCCATCGTCGCCCTCCACAGCCTCAAGCTCGGCCCCGCCATCGGCGGCTGCCGCTGCATCCCCTACTCCTCCACCGATGACGCCCTCCGCGACGTCGTCCGGCTCGCCAAGGGCATGACCTACAAGGCCGCCATCAGCGGCCTCCCCCACGGCGGCGCCAAGTCCGTCATCATGCGCCCCCCCAACCTCCCCGACAGCGGCCCCGAGCGCGAGGCCTTCTTCGAGGTCTTCGGGGAGTTCATCCACAGCCTCGGCGGCCAGTACCTCGTGGCGGAGGACAGCGGCACCACCCCGGCGGACATGAACGTCATCCGCCGCAAGACCCCCTTCGTCCTCGGCTCCGAGGACGGCAGCGGCGACCCCTCCCCGTCCACCGCCTACGGCGTCCGCCGCGGCATCGAGGCCGCCGTCAAGCACCGCCTCAACCGCGACACCCTGGAGGGGCTCCACATCGCCATCCAGGGCCTCGGCGCTGTCGGCTTCTCCCTGGCGCGGGATCTCCGCGCGCACGGCGCCCGCCTCACCGTCACCGACGTCCGCCCCGCCCTCATCGAGCGCGCGGTGGCCGAGCTGGGCGCCGAGGCCGTCGCCCCGGACGCCATCTTCGCCGTGGACGCCGACATCTTCGCCCCCTGCGCCCTCGGCGCCGTCCTCAACGACCACACCATCAACCTCCTCAAGGTGAACATCATCGCGGGCGCGGCCAACAACCAGCTCGCTGAGGATCGCCACGGGCGCCTCCTCATGGAGCGTGGCATCCTCTACGCGCCGGACTACGCCATCAACGCGGGCGGCCTCATCAACGTCGCCAGCGAATACGAGGGCTTCGACGCCGACAAGAGCCGCGACCACCAGACCCGCATCTACGACACCATGCTCCACATCTTCGAGCGCTCCGCCGTCGAGAAGCTGCCCACCAGCGTCGTCGCGGATCACATCGTCGAGGAGCTGCTCGGCGCCTGAGCCGCGCTTTGGACAGCGAAAGACCCTCGGCCTCGCGCCGAGGGTTTTTTTTAACGCCCCGCCTCCCCGCGTGTCTCCTCTCATGTGGCTCGACGCACCCCGCGCCGAGCGCCTCCCCACCTCGCTCCCAAGGAGAGCCCCATGAAGAAGCTCACGCGCACGCTCCTCGTCGCTGGTTCCCTCGGCCTGGGGCTCCTCCCCGCCTACGTCGCCGCCCAGGAGAAGGGCGCCGCCGCCGAAGCGCCCGCCCGACCGGACAAGGCCGCCCGCAAGGCCAACAAAGGCGAGGGGAAGGCCAGGCTCAAGGCCGTCCATAACTATTATAAAGGCCACATGCGCCTGGCCGATCACTACATGCTCGGCGGGGATTACGGCGAGGCCGTCAACCACTTCCAGGCGGTGATCGACTACACTCCCAACCTCCCCGCGGCCGACAAGGCGGACAAGGCGGACAAGGCCCGGGACGCCAGCCGCGAGGGCAAGCGCGGCAAGCGCGGCAAGCGCGGCGCCAAGCTCCACAAGGTCAAGCTCAACGCCTACCTCGGCGCCGCCGTCGCCTCCCAGCGCATGGGCGCCGCCCCCGACGCCCGACGCTACGCCGAGGCCGGCCTCAAGTACGCCGACGCCAACCAGCTCGACAAGGCCAGCAAGCGCTTCGAGCGCTTCCTCGCGGACCCCGCCACCTTCGCCGCCGAGCACGCCCCCGAGGCCAGCGCCCTGGAGGGACGCCTGGACGCCCTGGAGAGAGACCTCCCCGCAGGCGCCCGATGATCGTCACCCTCCCCCAACCGCCCACACCACCGACGCTCGACCACCTGGGCGCGCGCGCCCAGGCCGGCGATCGGGAGGCCTTCGGGGAGGTCGTCCGGCTCCTCCAGGAGCCCCTCTACTTCGCGATCCTCCGCCTCGTCGAGCACAGCGCCGACGCGCGCGACCTCACCCAGCGCGCCTTCCTCCAGGCCTGGACCCAGCGCGAGCGCCTCGAAAACCCCGCCGCCCTCCGCGGCTGGATCTTCGCCATCGGCCTCAACCTCGCCAGGAACCACGTCCGGGATCGCGGCGCCCGACGCTTCGACCCCGTCGAAGACCTCCACCTCCCCGCCCGAGAGGACGGCGCCGACGCCGACCTCGAAGCCCTGGAGGATAAGGAGCGCCTCCGGCGTTATCTGGAGGCGCTCCCCCCGCGGCAGCGCGAGGTCATCGCGCTCCGCATCGACGCCGAGCTCTCCTTCCGGGAGATCGGCCAGACCCTCGGCTGCTCCGAGGGCGCCGCACGCGTCAACTTCCACCACGGCCTCCTGCGCCTCCGCGAACTCATGGCAGGGGAGTGAGACCATGACCCCCACACAACGCGACCCCGACACCCTCCTCCCCCCACTCCCTGCCGAGCTGGAAGACGCCTGGATCGACGCCCTCGCCGGCGCCTCGCCTTCCCCCGACCTCCAGCGCTGGCTCGACCAACACCCCGACGCCGCCCGCGACCTCGACCAGCTCACCCAGCTCACCCACGCCCTCGCCGCCGAGCGCAGCGAGCGTCACCCTGGCGCTCGCTTCTTCGACGCCCTCCATGACGACATCCTCGCCCAGCTCGACGCCCCACAACCCGTCGAGCTGCGCGGCTTCCAGCCCACCCCCGCACCCGCACCCGCCGCGGGCTGGCTCGGCCTCATGGATCGACTCCGCGACCTCCTCGGCCGACGCCCCACCCTCGCCTATGCTGGCGCCATGAGCCTCGCCCTCCTCGCCCTCCTCGCCTTCGCCCTCGCCTCACCCACCACCACCACCCCACCACCCACCACCCCACCGCTTGCCTCCGCGCCCAGCGCCCAACCCCCCCACCCCGCCCTCCCCGCTGGTCTCGCACACCTCGACCCCGTGGAGCTGGCCGCCCTCCAGGAGCAGGCCAGCCGCATCCAGATCGACCTCGGCGGCGCCGAGGAGGACGATGACGCGTCCGACGAAGAGGCCCTCGCCTCCCTCGTCGGCTGGAACAACCTGGGCTTCCTCGCCGCCCACGACGCCGATGACGCCGAGTGAAGGATCGACGCCATGAAAACCCCTCGACATAACCCCTGGCTCGCCGCCTGCGCCCTCGCCGCTGCGCTCCTCACCACCCCACTCCTCGCCGCCGCGCAGCCCCACCCACCGCCCCCACCCGCCCCCGAAGCCCTCGCAGAGCGCCTCGAACACATGCAGGCCCTCCGCACCCTCAAGCTCGCAGAGGTCCTCAACACCGACGCCAAGACCCTCGAAGCCGTCGATGCACAGCTCCGCGCCTGGGACCTCCGACTCCTCCAGAAAGGCGCCGACCTCGCCCGCACCACGCACGACCTCCGACGCGCCGTCCGACGCGGCGACGCCTCCGAGGCCGAGTTCGAGCGCCTCACCCTCGCCGTCCTCACCCTCCGCAAAGACCTCGACGCCCTCCGCTACCAACAGTACGAGGCCGCCGCCAAGCCCCTCCAACCCTCCCTCCGCGCGCGGCTCCTCCTCTTCCTCCCCCAGTTCGAGCGCAAGGCCCGCAAGGCCCTCGCGGATGGACCCCACGGACGACGCGGCAAGCTCCACCGACGCGGCGCCCCCCCGCCCCTCGATCCCCTCGACGACGATCCGGAGGACGACGACGAGTGATCGACGCACACAACGCTGGTCAAACGCGCGACAGCGCGCTATCCCAGGGCCCCTGACCTGCGACGCCACCCCGCGCAGGTGATGTTTCACGTGAAACATTCCCCCAGGAGCCCCATGCTGCCCCCTGCCCCCGCCGATCACCCTACCTTCTCCCCCCTCCTCCCACATCTCCGCACCTCCATCCCCGGCCCCGGCTCCCAGCGCCTCGTCGAGACCCTCGCCCGCTACGAGTGCCCCGCCATCACCGCCCGACGCGCACGGCGACGCGAGCAGAGCGGCGTCGATCAAGACCCCGTCGTCTGGAGCCGCGCCGCAGGCGCCAACGTCTGGGACGCCGACGACAACCGCTTCGTGGACCTCACCGCCGCCTTCGCCGTCATGGGCGTCGGACACGGACACCCCGCCGTCGTCGCCGCCGCGCGCGCCCAGGCCGACCTCCTCATCCACGGCATGGGCGACGTCTTCCCCAACGCGCCCCGCATCCACCTCATGGAGCGCCTCGCCCAGCTCGCGCCGGGCGACCTCCAACACTCCATCCTCGCCTTGACCGGCGCCGGCGCCGTCGAAGCCGCCCTCAAGACCGCCGCCATCGCCACCGGACGACCCGGCGTCATCGCCTTCCACGGCGCCTACCACGGCCTCGGCTACGGCGCCCTCGCCCCCACCGCCTACAAGCGCTCCTTCCGCGAGCCCTTCATCGATCAGCTCAACCCCCGCGTCACCCACGTCCCCTTCCCCGGCGCCGACGGCGGACCCTTCGACGACTCCCCCCAGGGCGCCGCACGCGCCCTCGACTACCTCGCCTATCTCCTCGACAACCCCGCCACCGGCCTCGCGGACGTCGGCGCCGTCCTCGTCGAGCCCATCCAGGGACGCGGCGGCGAGCTGGTCGCGCCCGACGCCTGGCTCCAGGGCCTCCGCGCCCTCTGCGACAAGCACAACCTCCTCCTCATCTTCGATGAGATCTACACCGGCTTCGGACGCACCGGGCGCTGGTTCGCCTGCCAGCACGCCGACGTCACCCCCGACCTCCTCTGCGTCGGCAAGGCCCTCGGCGGCGGCGCACCCGTCAGCGCCGTCATCGGCACCCCCGAGATCATGGCCCGCTGGGGCCAAAGCACAGGCGAGGCCATCCACACCTCCACCTTCCTCGGAAACCCCCTCGCCTGCGCCATGGCCCTCGCCGCGCTCCAGGTCCTTGAAGACGAGCACCTCGTCCAGCGCGCCCACGACCTCGGCGCCTGGCTACGGCACCGCCTCGACACCCTCGTCGCCAAGCACCCCCAGCGCCTCGGCCCCGTCCGCGGACGCGGCCTCATGCTCGGCCTCCCCGTCCTCGATCACCGCCGCCAGCCCGACGGCGCCGAGGCCCTCCGCCTCATGGGCGCCCTCCTCCAGCGCGGCTTCCTCATCCTCCCAAGCGGCGTCTTCGGCAACGTCCTCGCCTTGGCGCCGCCCTTCGTCATCTCCACCACCCAGCTCGACGCCGCCCTCGACGCCCTGGACGCCGCCCTCCAGGCCGGCTGACCGATTCTTGCCCACACCCCCGCCTCGGGGTATCCATGCAGAGGCGCCCGCCGCGCTCGACCCCACCTCAGGAGGCTCACGGTGACCGTTCGCTCCATACCCCTCGACCTCATCGACATCGTCCCCGGACACAACCTCCGCGAGAGCGGCTTCACCACCGAAGACCTCGAAGAGAGCATGTCCACCCTCGGGCAGCTCCAGGCCATCCAGGTCGTCGCCCGCGGCGACCGCTTCCTCCTCAACGCCGGTGAGCGACGCTTCACCGCCGCCCGACGCCTCGGCTGGGCCGAGATCAACGCCCTCATCCTCGAAGGCCTCGACGACGTAGACGTCGAGCTGGCCTCCATCGACGAGAACATCATCCGCCGCGACCTCCAGGGCTCCTCCCTCGACCGCGCCCTCGCCAGGCGCAAGGAGCTCTACATCCGCAAATACCCCAACACCACCCAGTACGCCGCAGGCGGACACGCCCGCGCCGCAGGCGAAGAAGGTGAAAAACACAAGTCGTTTGCAGAAGACACCGCCGAGAAGACCGGCAAGTCCGCACGCACCATCGAGCGCAGCGTCCGACGCGCCGAGCGCCTCTCCCCCGAGACCATGAGCGCCTACGACGCCGGCCGCATCAACCAGACCCAGGCCGACATCCTCTCCGCCCTCCCCCACGAAGAGCAGCGCGCCCTCATCTCCCAGGTCGAGGGCCTCTCCGTCGAGGACACACGGCGCCTCGTCGGCGGCGACTTCAAGAAAGGCGACGCCAAGAAAGACGACAAGGCCCGCCGGCCCATGCAGCTCCTCGAAGAGCTCTACATGCACGGCCAGAAGATCGTCGCCTGCCTCGAACGCCTCGCGGAGTTCGACGAGCTGCACGAAGAGCTGGTCGAGTCCGTCCTCCAGCTCCGCGACACCCTCAACGACGACTTCGACACCTTCGCCTCCCGCGTCGAAGGCAAGATCGCCGCCCGCGTGGACCTCCAGTACGAGCCCGATCCTGCCGCTGCCCCCCCCGGCGACGCCGCCGCCGCCGATCCCCTCGACGACTTCCCCGACGATCCCCCCTTCTGATGCGCACCCCCAACGTCCACGCCATCGCCGGCGTCCTCATCCGCGCCGAGGCACCCCACATCCTCGCCGCCTGGTACGCCGAGGTCCTCCAGCTCGACCTGGAGCAGGAGGCCGATCAAGGCTTCTTCGGCGTCCTCGACACCCCGGCGGGCCCCCTCCAGCTCGCCG
This sequence comes from Myxococcota bacterium, assembly GCA_963169075.1. Taxonomy (GTDB): domain Bacteria; phylum Myxococcota_A; class Bradymonadia; order Bradymonadales; genus CAUJGC01. Next base: position 2,493 of record CAUJGC010000286.1, on the reverse strand, counting down.
TCGTCCCCCGCGATCCCGGCCCGGGAGGCTTCGCACCCGCCCGCGTCGCCCTCACCTTCCGCGTCCAGAGCTACGAGCGCCTCCTCCAACACCTCGACGACCTCGGCCTGGAGCCCGAGGCCGAGTTTGAGCACGAGGGACAAGGCCGCTTCCTCTACCTCCGCGACCTGGAGGGCAACTCCATCGCCTTCTTCGCCCCCGAAGCGCCTGCTGCACCGTCTCCATCCCCTGACGAGAGCCCTCCAGGATGCTCCTCACCCCATCCATCATAACCTCCTATAAATTGTTTATAATTTGTATAGATTTCAATGTAGATCAGCCCGTCGCCGGAGGCCCCCCGACCTCCGGGCTCTCCCTACGCCGCGTCGCTCCCAAGCTCCACGACGCCGTGGGACGCCTCGGGCTCCTGGATCGGCTCGCCGTCCAGCAGCGCGCGACCGGCCTCGATCACGAAGCGCAGCGCGTTCATCCCCTGCATGTCCCAGTACTCGACGCGCGCTGGGATGACCTCAACCAGGATCATGTACGGGTCCTTCGGCCCCTCGGGGAACCAGAGACGCCAGGCGTTCTGCCACAGCGCCTCGATCTTCGCGGGATCGCGCAGCACCAACCCCCGGCCCTCCACCGAGAGGTAGAGGCGCGTGCTCTGCGCCACCACGTGCACGTCCGGGTTCTGGAGGATCTCCTCCACCTTCGGCGTGTCCACGCGGGTCACCAGAAAGAGGCGGCCCTCCTCGATCCCCGCCACCGTCATCGGACGGGCGCGAAGCTCGCGGGCCGCGTTGCGTGTGATCAACATCACCGTGTCAAACCTGGACATCTTCTGGACAAAAACGGGCTGCTCATCAAGGCTCTTCATAACTGCTCCTCAGCTAGGCGGTTCAAACGCCGCGGCAACCACCGCAGACGCCTCTCCCTCAACGCATCCCCCGTGCCAGAGTCACCCCGCCCCGCCCCGCCGGGCGCCACGCTCGCTGCGCCCCTCCTGCGCGGCGAGATCTCGTCATGATGGGCCGACGAGATCTCGTAGGGGACGAGATCTCGTCGCTTGCCGCTGACGTGTCGGCGGGCATGTTTGAGCGTCACGCAGCGTTCTGCTGCCTGCATCGGGGCCAGGTGGGGGAGGCTCCGCAGCTGGAGGAAACATCTATGGGACGTATCGGGATCGCCGCACTGAGCGCCGCGCTCGCGCTCACGCTCGGCGCAGGAGCCGCGCTGGCGCAGCCTGCCCCGCTGGGGGCAGGCGCGCAGCTCGAAGACGAGCGCAACACCATCGAGGTCTTCCGCTTCGCCGCCCCTTCGACCGTCTTCATCACCCAGAAGCGCCTGGTCCGCGACCCCTGGTCCGTCAAGGGGGGCCGCGAGCTGGAGGCGGGCTCAGGCTCGGGCTTCATCTGGGATCGTCAGGGCCACATCGTCACCAACTACCACGTCATCGCGGAGGGCTCCTCCTTTGAGGTCACCCTCCAGAACGGGCGCACCCTCAACGCGAAGCTCGTCGGCGGCGATCCGGCCAAGGACATCGCCGTCCTCCAGGTCGCCGCCAACCCGGCCGAGCTGACCCCCATCCGCCTCCCCCCCGAGCGCGCGGCCCTCACCGTCGGCCAGAAGACCCTCGCCATCGGCAACCCCTTCGGCCTCGATCACACCCTCACCACCGGCATCATCTCGGCGCTGGGCCGCGAGATGGTCGGCTACGGCGGCGTCACCATCCGCGGCATCATCCAGACCGACGCCAGCATCAACCCGGGCAACTCCGGCGGGCCGCTCCTCAACTCGGCGGGCGAGCTGATCGGCATGAACACCATGATCTACTCGCGCACCGGCTCCTCCGTCGGGATCGGCTTCGCCGTCCCCGTGGACATCATCCGCCGCGTCGTCCCCGAGCTGATCAAGTTTGGCCGCCCCATCCGCGCCGGCCTCGGCATCCAGATCGTCCCCGACGAGATCGCGCACCGCAACGGCATCAAAGGCGTCGTCATCGAGTCCGTCGCCCCAGGCTCCCCAGCCGCCCAGGCGGGCCTCAACGGCCTGCGGGTCTCGCGCCGCGGAACCCTCCTCGGGGATGTGATCGTGGGCATCGAGGAGCACAAGGTGGAGAGCTACGACGATCTCTACAGCGCCCTCGACCGCTACCGCCCCGGCGATACGGTCAAGGTCAAGCTCCTGCGCGACGGCAAAGGCGCGGCTGTGGAGCTGACCCTCACCTCGGTCGGCGGACGCTGACCCCCCCGGGGCCGTAACCTCCTGCATCGCTGCGCTCGCAGGAGGAACGGCCCCGGTCCCCCCCGTGACGGCAACCCCCCCGGCTCCGTAACCGCCGACTTCGCTTCGCTCATCGACGGAACGGAGCCGGTCCCCCCCGTGACGGCTCATACTTCTACAGAACGTGGCGAGTTGTTTGTGGTATCCTGCCTCAAGGGAGGCTGGCTACCTAAAACCCTCTTTGCGACGAAGCTGTCGTTCTAACCATCTTGAACACCTCATCAAACT
>CAUJGC010000285.1 GCA_963169075.1 Myxococcota bacterium | reverse complement strand
GGCGTCGCTGCCGGCGCAGCTGCCGCTCCTGCAGGGGCGCCTGAAGCCCGGCGCGCAGGCCGCCGAGGAGGTCTGGAGCGCGGAGGCGCCGCTGGTCTGGACCTGGGAGGTGGGGGTCGGTCGGGTGACGCTCTGGCGGTCGGGGTGGGAGCGGCTGGGGCGCACACCGACGCTGGAGGCCTGGAGCGTGTGGGGTCGGCGCGGGGCGCGGGGGTCGGAGGACGCGCTCTGGCAGACGCTGCGGCTGGACGAGCCGCAGCTGGAGGTCAACGCGGCGCTGCTGATCCTGATCCTGATCCTCTACCTCTTCGTGATCGGCCCGGTAGACTATCTGGTGCTGCGCAAGCTGCGGCGGCTGGAGTGGACGGTGTTCACCTACACGGCGTCCATCCTGATCTTCAGCGGGCTGGCGTGGGTGACGATGCTGTGGGGTCAGGACAACAGCACGCGGCTGGTCCGGCTGCAGGTGGTGACGTGGCTGGCGCCGGGGGCGGGGCTCCCGGCGGGGAGTCCGCCAGCGGGGCCTTCGGGGCTGCTCCTTCAGGAGACGGCCTCCTACTTCACGAGCACGCGCCAGCGGGTCATCCTCCCGCCGCTGCCCGGTGACACGATCTACTCGCCGCCGGTGGAGGAGTGGATGGCGGGGGCGCTGCTGGACACGCAGACGCTCCGGGGTCAGCCGCCGACGCTGGAGGTGTCGGCGGCTGCCTTCGCGATGCTCCCGCTGCGCTGGGAGGGGGAGCGTCCGGCGCCGGTGGAGGTGCCGGTGCGGGTCCGCGTGGATCCGCCGACGGAGGCCGCGCCGTCGGGGCAGGCCCACGTGGAGAGCGCGCTGGACCTGGAGCTGGACGCCTGCGTGCTGGACTACGAGGGGGCGGAGTCGTCGAGCTGGTTCGCGCTCCCGGCGCGGGGGAGCCTGGGGAACATCGCGCTGCGGGAGCGGCTGAGCTACGACGCGCCGCGTGAGCTGGGGGGCTTCCCGGACAGCCAGGTGGAGACGATGATGCGCAGCGCGCTCCATCCTCCGGAGGGCAGGCCCCACGACGCGGGGCGCGGGCGCCTGGTGTGCGTCGCGTCGCGCCGCCTGCTCCTCCCCGAGGCGCCGGCGCTGGAGGCCGAGGAGCGCTTTGAGCGCCTCATCTTGAAGATCTATTTTTGAAGGAGACGCGATGATCCGCTGCGAGGCGCTCACCAAGTGGTATGGAGGCTTCCTGGCGCTGGACCAGCTCGATCTGGAGCTGCAGCCGGGGGATCTCTTTGGCTTCATCGGGCCGAACGGCGCGGGGAAGACGACGACGATGAAGATCCTCGCGACGCTCCTGACGCCGACCAGCGGGCGGGCGCTGGTGGGGGGGCACGACGTGGTGGACAGCCCGGACGCCGTGCGGCGTCTTGTGGGCTATATGCCTGATTTCTTTGGTGTTTATCGCGAGATGCGCGTGGTGGAGTACCTCGCCTTCTTCGCGGCGGCCTACCGGGTGCCCTCGGGGGAGCGTCGGCAGGTGGTGCAGGATCTGCTGACGCTGGTGGAGCTGACCCACAAGGCGGACGAGCTGGTGGGGTCGCTCTCGCGGGGGATGCAGCAGCGGCTCGGGCTGGCGCGGGCGCTGGTCCACGATCCCCAGGTCCTGATCCTGGATGAGCCGGCCAGCGGCCTCGACCCGCGTGCGCGGGTCGAGGTGCGCGAGATCCTCAAGGAGCTGCAGAGCATGGGGAAGACGATCATCCTCTCCAGCCACATCCTCCCGGAGCTGGCGGACATCTGCAACCGCGTGGGGATCGTCTCGCAGGGGCGGCTGCGGGCGTTTGGCTCCATCGAGGACGTGGCGGCGACGGTGGCGCCGCACCGGGTGCGCGCGCAGCTCGCCGCGGAGGACTCGCCGGAGGCGGCGGCGGCGCTGCTCCGGGAGGCCCTGGCGGCGCCGGTGGAGTATGAGGCGTCGTCGTCGTCGCTGCTGGTGCGCCCGGAGGCGGGGCAGCGGGTGCGGTGCGAGGAGGTTGCGGCGGCGCTGGTCGGCGGCGGCTTCGGGCTGCGGGGGCTCCGCTCGGAGACGCCGAGCCTGGAGGAGATCTTCCTGCGCCTCACGGAGGACGCGGCATCGGGGGACGAGGCATGAGCGAGCGCGCGAACGCGAGGCGGCTGGGGCCGCCCTGGGTGCCGGTGATGGCGCTGCTGCAGCGGGAGCTGCTGGAGCGGGTCCGCACGGGCGGCCACTTCATCATGCGGACGCTCTACGTCTTTGTGCTCTTCATGATCGTGCTGCTCTTCGGGGCGGAGGCGTTGATCGGGGATCTGCACTCGGTGACGCGGGCGCCGGAGGTGGGTCGGCTGCTCTTTGGCTCGTTCAGCCTGGTGCAGTATGCGCTGGCGGTGCTGATCATCCCGCTGCTGGGGGCGGGGGCGATCGTGGACGAGCGCCGGGAGCGCTCGATGGGGCTGCTGCTCCTGACGGAGCTCTCCTACGGTCAGATCGTGGGGGGGAAGGTGCTGGCGCGGCTCGGGGTGGTGCTGCTGATCCTGCTGAGCAACATCCCGGTGCTCTCGCTGGCGTCGATCCTGGGTGGGGTGGAGCTGCTGGACGTGGCGCGGGTGTTCGCGCTGACGCTCGGGACCTCGATCATGATGACGGGGGTGACGGTGGCGCTCTCGTCGGCGCTGCGCTCGCCGGTGCAGGTGGCGATCGCGTCCTATGCGTGGCTGGCGGCGCTCCTGCTCTCGCTCTTCGGGCTGATCGCGCTGGACCCGCGCTACTACTGGAGCTGGCACCCGATGGTGGCGCTGGCGCTCTCGGTGTGGGAGCCGCTGCAGCTGGGCGGGGACGTGTGGGTGAACGCGGGGGTGAACGCGGGGGTGGGGGTGGCGGCGTGCGTGGCGGCGGCGCTGCTGCTGCGCGCGTCGGCGCGTCGTCAGCGGGTGATGGCGCCGCGGGTGGGGGTGACGGGCCGCGCGGAGCGCCCGGTGGACCCGGGGGCGGTGTGGAGCAACCCGATCGCGTGGCGCGGGTGGAGCCGCTCGGGGCGTCCGCTGGTGTGGAGCCTCCTGAGCCTGTCGGTGGGGCTGGGCTGCGCGCTGTGGGCGCTGCTCATCGACGAGAACGATCTGGAGCCGCTGCTCCTGATCGGGGCGCCGACGGTCGTGGTGCTCTTCTCGCTCTTCGCCATCGCGACGGGCTCGAGCGCCTTCGCGCAGGAGAAGCGTGAGCAGACGCTGGATCTGCTCAACCTGACCTTCCTCACGTCCTGGGAGATCATCTGGGGGAAGGCGGTGGGCGTGGGTCGGCTGGCGCTCTACGCGGGCTTGATCCTGCTGCCGGGGCTGGTGGTGGGGGCGCTGCGGGGCCCGGAGGCGTCGCCGCTCCTGCTGCTCCTGCCGGTGCTGGCCTCGACGGTGGTGATCTTCTTCTTCGGCGCGATGTCGATCTTCTACAGCCTGGTGGCGGACACGCCGATGAAGGCGGCGTTCCCGGCGGTGGGGACGTTCATCTATGTGATGGGCGGCATGGTCTTCTGGCCGCTGATCATCTTTCAGGACGAGGACGCGCTGGGGCTCTCGCTGATCCTGGGCTATGCGCTGGTCTGGGTGCCTGTGGTGGTCCTGGTGGCGCGCTCCAGCTCGCCGCGGCTTGGGAGCCTGCTGGGGTGGATCGGGGGGTGGTCGGCGGGGATCCTGTTGACGAACCTGCTGGTGGCGCTGGGGTACGGGTCGCGGATCTCGGGGGCGTCGGTGGGGGTCGGGCTGCACCCGGGGGCGCTGGTGGTGGCCTCGGCGGTGTTCGGGCTGAAGACCTACGGGATGAGCGTGGACAAGGAGTTTGTGGCGGGCGCGCTGCTTGGGGTGCCGCTCCTGGGCCTTGGGGGGGTGATCTTCCTGATGGCGGGCGCGCGGCTGATGGAGGAGCGTCGTCGGGTGGAGTCGTCGGAGGGGGAGGTGGCCCCGGTGGCGGCGCTCTTGAGCGGCGTGCTGCCGGGGGCAGGGCACCTCTTCCTGGGGCGGAACCTGCGGGGCGGGCTCTTCCTTGGGGGGTACCTGCTGGCGGCGCTGGTGGTGGCGGTGGTGGCGTTTCTGACGCACCCTGCGGTGGGCTTCGCGCTGCTGCTCTTGCATGGGGTGGCGGCAGCGGACGCCTGGGTGCAGGGGCAGCGGGAGAGCGCGCGCCGCCGCGAGGCGGCGCTCCTGGAGCGCGAGGGTCAGGTGGCAGCGGAGGGCGGGCCGTGAGCACCGCTGCGGAGGCGCTGGCGGGCTTCGCGCGGCTGGCGAGGGTCTTGAGGTGTGTGCGGGGCGCGGAGCCCGCAGGGGGGCAGCCTGAGCCGCTGGTGGGGCTGGGGTGGTTGGCGGCGCGGCTGGCGGCGGAGGGCGCGCGCTGGGACGCGCACCTGGCGGACGGGGAGGTCGCGACGCGTCGGGCGTGGGGCCGCGAGGTGGAGCGCGCGGCGCTCGGCGGCGAGGAGCGTCGGGCGCTGGCGGCGCTCTACTGGCGTTGGGGTGTGGAGAGCGCGGATCCGGAGGAGGGCGCGCGGTGGCTCCAGCGGGCCTGGGAGGGGATGGCGCACGTGCTGGCGTCGGCGTCGCCGCCGACGCCGGGGTGGTCTGGGGAGCCCTGGAGCCCGGCGCTGCGTCGCCAGGCGGCGCAGGCGCTGCTTGGGGAGCACCGCGACCGGGCGCACGCGGCGCTCCAGCGCGGGGAGCAGGCGCGCGCGCTCATGCACTGGCGGGTGCTCTGCGCCTGGGGTCAGCTGGGGGATGCGGCGGCGGTGGGGGCCTTCCGGGAGGCGCTTGAGGCGGCCTGGATCGCGCAGGCGCGGGGTTGGGTGACGGAGGGGCTGGAGCGTGGGGTGGAGCAGGGCTACGCCCGGGCGACGGCGCTGCTGCTGGAGGCGGCCCAGGTCGAGCCGGAGTCGGCGCGGCTCCAGGCGGAGGTGGTGGCGTTGGGGGTGCGGGCGGCGATGGCGCGCTGGGCGTTGGGCGACGCGGAGGGCTTCCAGCGGGCGGCGTCGCGGCTCCAGCCTGCGGCGCGCTGGCTCCACCAGCACCCGGCGGCGCTGGGCGCGGGGCCGAGCGAGGCGCACGAGCGCGCGGCCCAGGCGTGGGTCTGCCTGGCGGCGTGCGCGGAGCGGCCTCAGGAGGCGGTGGAGGCGCTGGAGCGTGCGCTGGCGCTGCACCCGCTGCACCCGACGGCGGGGCGGCTGCTGGGGCAGGCGCAGGCGGCGCAGGCGGCGCGGCTGCTGGGCGCGGGGCGGCGCGAGGCGGCGCGGGAGGCGGCGCGGGCGGCGCAGGCGCGGGGTGTGGCGGCGACGCCGGCGTGGGAGCGGCTCCTTGCAGCGCTCCAGCTCCCGGCGCCGGAGGAGGAGGCGGACGGATGAACCCCTATGACGCGCTCTCGCTGCCGTGCGTCGCGACGGCCGACGAGGTGACGGCGGCGCTGACGGCGGCGCTGGCTGGGGCGGGCCCGGCGGAGCGGCTGGCCTTGGAGGGGGCGCTGGAGGCGCTGGCGCGGGGCCCGGAGGTGCGGCTGGCGTGGCTGCTGGTGGCGCGGCGGGGCGGCCCGCTGCACCCGTGGGATCGGGAGGTGCTGGCGCCGCCGCCGGAGCTGCCGGAGCTTGGGCTCTTTGTGGAGGAGGCGCCGCCGCGTGCGCGGGACCGGTCGCGCCAGGTGGCGGAGCTGGTGGAGCTGCCCGCGCTGCCGCCGCACCCGCTCACGCGGTCGGGGCTGCCGCGGGTGGGTTCACGAGAAGATAAAGACCCCCCTTGACCTCAGGCGGCGCGGAACAAGGTTGAAATCCGCGCCGGGCCGGCTCTAGAATGCGCCGACCCGGCGGTCCTTCTCTGGCGGCTTCACGCCCACCTTGAGGCCGCGATCCCACGACGAACCCCCATCAAGGTCGGGCTTGTGCCCTGCGCCTTGTTCTGACATGATCCAGTGAGGTGAGCAGGCGATGAGCAACGAGGCGGTCAACGAGCAGGAGGCGCACCCCGTGTCAACCCCCGACGAGATCCTGGACCCGGAAGCGGCGTCCGCAGCGGAGGCCCTCTTTGTGGCCGAGGACGACGACGACGTCATCGTCGTCGAGGAGGAGGCAGCCGCTGCGCCGGAGGCTGACGGCCTCCAGGCCGAGCTGGAGCGGCTCCGCGGTGAGCTGGAGGTCGCCCAGCGCGAGGCTCAGGACAACCGCAGCCGCCTCCTGCGCGCGGTGGCGGATCACGACAACTTCCGCAAGCGGATCAACAAGGAGCGGGAGGATCAGGAGAAGTACGGGGCGGAGCGTCTCCTGCGCGACTTCCTGCCGGTCATCGACAACCTGGAGCGTGCGTTGAGCCACGCGGCTGCGGCGGAGGATGCCAGCGGGTTGAGCGACGGCGTGGCGATGACGTTGAAGCAGTTCCGCGCGACGCTGGAGCGCTTCGGGGTCAAGGCGTTCGAGTCGGTGGGGACGCCCTTCGATCCGGAGCGTCACGAGGCGATCCAGCAGGTCGAGACGGAGGAGCACCCCAGCAACACGGTCGTGCAGGAGTTCCAGAAGGGTTACTTCATGCATGATCGCCTCCTGCGCCCGGCGTTGGTCGTGGTGGCGCGCAACCCGTCGGACGGCTGAACACTGAGGAGGAGGCGAGGCGATGTCGAAGGTCATCGGGATCGATCTGGGGACGACGAACAGCTGCGTAGCGATTCTGGAGCAGGGTGAGCCGCTCGTCATCGCCAACTCGGAGGGTGCGCGGACGACGCCGTCGGTGGTGGGCTTCACGGAGGGCGGTGAGCGGGTGGTGGGTCAGATCGCCCGTCGTCAGGCGATGAACAACTCCGAGCGCACGATCTTCTCGGTGAAGCGGCTCATCGGTCGCCGTGCGGACAGCCCGGAGGTGGAGCGCGCGCGCCAGCTGGTCCCCTACGCGATCGTCGCGCACGAGCGAGGCGACGCGTGGGTCTCGGTGGACGATCGTCGCTTCTCGCCGGCGGAGATCTCGGCCATCGTGCTTCAGAAGATGAAGCAGACGGCGGAGGACTTCCTGGGGGAGGGGGTGACGGACGCGGTGATCACGGTGCCGGCGTACTTCAACGACTCGCAGCGTCAGGCGACGAAGGACGCGGGCCGGATCGCGGGGTTGAACGTCCTGCGGATCATCAACGAGCCGACGGCGGCGGCGGTGGCCTACGGGCTCGGCGTGCATGAAGATGGGAAGATCGCGGTGTATGACCTCGGCGGGGGTACCTTTGATATCTCGATCCTGGAGATTGACAAGGGTGTGTTCTCGGTGTTGGCGACGCACGGCGACACGTTCCTGGGCGGCGAGGACTTTGACAATGTGATCATGGAGCACTTGATCGGGGTCTTTGAGGGGGAGAACCCGGGCGTGGAGCTGCGCGCGGACAAGATCGCGCTGCAGCGGATCAAGGAGGCAGCGGAGCGGGCGAAGCAGGAGCTCTCGACGCAGCTGGAGACGACGATCAGCCTGCCCTTCCTCTACGCGCAGGGTGGCGCGCCGCGCCACCTGGAGCTGAGCATGACGCGCGCGGAGCTGGAGGAGCTGGTGGCGGAGCTGGTGGAGCGCTCGCTGGAGCCGTGCAAGCAGGCGTTGAAGGACGCGGGGCTGACCATCGACGACATCGACGAGGTGGTGTTGGTGGGCGGGATGACGCGGATGCCGCTGGTGCGGCTGCGGGTGGAGGAGTTCTTCCGCCGGGAGGCGCACAGCGGGCTGAACCCCGACGAGGTGGTGGCGGTGGGCGCGGCGATCCAGGGCGGCGTGATCCGCGGCGAGCTGACGGATGTGCTGCTGCTGGACGTGCTGCCGCTCTCGATCGGCGTGGAGACGATGGGCGGCGTGTTCACGCCGATGATCGACAAGAACACGACCATCCCGGTGACGGTGAGCGAGGTGTTCTCGACGGCGATGGACAACCAGCCGCTGGTCTCGGTGCACGTGCTCCAGGGGGAGCGTCACCTGGCGGCGGACAACCACAGCCTGGCGCGCTTTGACATGGTGGACATCCCGGCGGCGCCGCGCGGGGTGCCGCAGATCGAGGTGACGCTCCAGGTGGACGCCGACGGCATCCTGAGCGTCTCGGCCCGGGATCTGGGGACGGGGCGCGAGCAGTCGATGCGCGTGCAGGCCACCGGCGGGCTCACCGAGGCCGAGATCGAGGGGATGGTCCACGCGGCGGCGCAGTACAAGGACGACGATCTCAAGCGTCGCGAGACGGTGGAGCTTCGGAACAAGGCGAAGGGGCTCCTCTACACCAGCGAGCGCTCCATCCAGGAGTACAGCGAGTACATCTCGCCGGCGGATCGCGAGATCTTCATCCGTGACGCGGCCTGGTGCCGGGAGCGGGTCGAGATCGCGGACGCTGAGGAGCTGCATCAGATCATTGAGCGCCTGGAGGACTCGGCCTACAAGATCGCGGAAGCCATGTACTCCGGCATGAACTATTGAGCCCCATGAGCGCAGACTACTACGCCACCCTCGGCGTCGAGCGCACCGCGACCCAGGCTGAGATCAAGAAGGCCTACCGGCGCCTCGCCTTTCAGTACCACCCCGATCAGAACGAGGGGAACAAGGAGGCCGAGGAGAAGTTCAAGCAGGTCTCGGAGGCCTACGGGGTCCTGGGTGATCCGCAGAAGCGGGAGCAGTACGACCGCTTCGGGCGGGTGGTGGACAGCCCGGGGGGGATGGGGGGCGATCCCTTCGGTGGCTTCGGGGGCGGCCCCGGGGCCGGGGTGCCGTTTACGGGCTTCAACGATGTCTTCGTGGACATCCTCAACGATCTCTTCGGGGTGCATCGTCGCCAGGGGCGGGCGCGCCGGGGCGCGGATCTGAAGTACAGCCTGGAGATCGAGCTGGAGGAGGCCGCCGCCGGGGCGCAGCGCAAGATCACGATCCCGCGCTTTGATCTCTGCGGGGTCTGCGAGGGGTCCGGGCTGAAGCCGGGGACGTCGCCGCAGTCGTGCCAGACGTGCCGTGGCGTAGGTCAGGTGCGGATCCAGCAGGGCTTCTTCAGCGTGACGCGGCCGTGCCCGGCGTGCTCGGGGGCTGGGCAGATCGTGACCGATCCCTGCGAGGGGTGCGAGGGTCGCGGTCGGCTGGTCCGGGAGCAGGAGCTGGAGGTCGAGATCCCGGCGGGTGTGGACGACGGCCAGCGCCTCCGCTGGGCGAACCGGGGCGAGCCTGGCGTCAACGGGGGCCCGGCAGGGGACCTCTATGTGGTCATCAGCGTGAAGGAGCACAAGCTCTTCAAGCGCGACGGCCTCAGCGTCCAGTGCACGGTCCCGATCTCGTTCCCGCAGGCGGCGCTGGGCGCCGAGATCGAGGTGCCGACGCTCCAGGGCAAGGTGCGGATGAAGGTGCCGCCCGGCACGCAGTCCCACAAGGTGCTGCGCCTCAAGGGCAAGGGGATGCCCAGCACCGACGGGCGAGGCCAGGGCGACATGCTGGTCACCATCGTGGTGGAGATCCCGGTGAACCTCTCGGAGCGTCAGGAGGAGCTGATCCGCGAGCTGGCGGCGCTGAGCGGCGCCGAGGTCGAGCCCCACCGCAAGGGCTTCCTCGACAAGATGAAGGATCTCTTCTCGGGGGGGTAGGTGGGGTCCAGGGGGCGCGGACCCCTGGCCGCCGGAGGCAGGGTTGACCTTTGAATGTTCTTGATTATGTACGGGTTTTGATTGATTTTCTCTTTTCTGAGGGGCCTCCGGCGGCTGGGGGGAGCCCCCCCAGGCCCCCATCCAGGGTGCTCCTTGGGGTGGCGGTGTGGCTTGGGGTGGCGGTGGTGTGGGGGGAGGCGTCGGCGCGTCCAGCCATCGGGGTGGTGCTGCCGCTCTCGGGGAAGCACAAGCGGCTCGGGCAGGCGACGCTGGACGCGTTGAACATCGCGCGGCAGTATGCGCCGGACCTGGAGGTCGTCGTCGCGGACTCGGGCGGTGAGGAGGCGGGGGCGCGGCGGGCCGTCGCGAGCCTGGCGGAGCACCCGCGGGTGCTCCTGGCGCTTGGGCCGCTGGGCTGGAAGGAGTCGCGCGCGGCCGGGGAGGAGGCGCAGCGGCGCGGGCTGCCCATCGTGCTCTTGAGCAGCGAGGAGGGGGTGGAGGCGCTGGGGCCGTGGGTGTTCCGGGGGCGCGTGTCGGTGGAGGAGCAGGCGCGCTTCGTGGCGGGGGAGATGGTGCGGGAGCTTCAGGTGCCTCGCTACGCGATCCTCTACCCGGACGATGAGCTGGGGCGGGCGGCGGCCTTCGCGTTCTTCGAGGTGGCGCGCCAGGGGGGCGCGCGGGTGACGTCGATGGTGGCCTACAGGCGGGGCGACACCAACATGACGGAGGCCGTCGAGGAGCTGGTGGGGCTGCGCGTCCCGCGGCTGGTGTCCCGGAGCCGGAGCGCGCCGCCCCGGTCGCGGGTGCGGCGGGTGGGGACGGCGCCGAGCGTGGACTTCGACGCCCTCTTCATCCCGGACTACGATGACAGCGTGGCGCTGCTGACGCGCTTTCTGCGCTTCGTGGACGTGCCGCTGGCGGGGCTCGGGGAGGGCTCTTCGATCCAGCTGCTGGGGATCTCGCACCTGGCGGGGCCTCGGCTGGCGGAGAGCGAGGGGCTGGTGGCGGGGGCGGTCTACAGCGACACGTTCGACGTGGAGAGCGGGCTGGCTGGCGTGGAGGACTTCACGACGGCCTACCGCGACGCCTACAAGCGGGATCCGACCGATCTGGACGCCCAGGCGCACGACCTCTTCATGCACGCGGCCTCGGCGCTCCGGCTGGGGGCCACCGACGCGACGGCGCCAGCGGCCGCCGAGCGCGAGCGGGTGCGGGTGAGCTTGAGCGCGATCAAGCCGTGGGTGGGGCTCTCGGGGAGGCAGTGGCTCGCGCCCTCGGGGGCGCCGGGGCACGAGCTGACCCTCTGGGTGGTCAACAGCGCCGGGGTCGGCGCCATCACGAGCCAGTATTGACGTATGGATATCTCGTCTCAGCAGGGATGTAGCTGCGCAGAGGAGCGAAGGATTTGAGCGATCACGACACAGCGAGCCCACCCCTCCGGCAGCGCTGGGGGCTGGCTGCCGGGCTCTTCGCGCTGGCGCTGGCGACGACGACCTTCACGGGGCTCCAGATGGCGGATCTGGGGCAGCGCCTGACCGATCCGCCGCTGGAGCTGGAGGCGCTGGTGCGGAGCCCGGCGGCGTGGGGTCAGGCGCTGATGTATTCGCTCTCGGTGATGACGATCCTGCTGGTGCATGAGCTGGGGCACTGGATCCCGGCGCGCCGCTATCAGGTGCCGGTGACGCTGCCCTACTTCCTGCCGGGGCTGCCGCCCTTCGGGACCTTCGGGGCGTTCATCCGGATGGGGATGGGTCGGATCAGCGCCTCGCGGCTCTTCCGGATCGGGGCGGGGGGGCCGTTCGCAGGGTTCGTGGTGGCGCTGCCGATCCTCATCGCGGGGCTCCTCTTGAGCGACGTGCGACCGGTGCCGCCGGAGCTGGAGGGGGCGCACCTGGGGGACTCGATCTTGATGTGGGGGTTGACGCGGCTGCTCTTCGGGGTGCTGCCGGAGGGGCAGGATGTCTTCCTGCACCCGATGGCGTATGCGGGGTGGGTGGGGATGTTTGTGACGGCGTTCAACCTGGTGCCGCTGGGGCAGCTGGACGGCGGGCACATCGCGTTCACGCTCTTCGGGCGCCGCTTCAACCAGGTGGCGTGGCCGCTGCTTGGGGTCTTGATCGGGCTGGGGGTCTTCGTCTTTCCGGGGTGGCTGGTGCTCTCGCTCTTCTTGCTGGTCACGGGGCCCAAGCACCCGGATCTGACCGGGGGCGAGCGGCTGGCGGGCGGCGAGCGGGTCTGGGGCTGGCTGGGGCTGGCGCTCTTTGTCCTGACCTTCGTCCCGAAGCCGTTTGAGGTGCCGAGCTTGCTGGGGTTCTTGCTGGAGTAGCGGTTGGCTGGACATCTTCCTGTCAATCTTCTATGCTCAACTCCCAGGTGAAGGAGTGCCCCTTATCTTGCCGTCTGTCCAACCAAAACATGCACCCCAGGTGCTCAAGGAGCTTTGTCATGGCTGATTTGATGAACATGCCGAGCGGCTGCCCCCTGATTGTCCACCTGCGTAGCTTTAGTGACGCTGAGCTGGCTGCGATGTGGTCAGCGCTGAAGTGTAAGCTTGAAGATGAAGGGTTTGAGCATTCTCTAAGGGAGCGAAAAGTAGCTCTAATTAGCAAAGAGTTCCGCTCGGTGGCTGGTCATACGTTGGTCAATATTTTCCGAGGTCCCCATGACCTGTCCTACAATCAGATCCTTGTCGATGTTGCGGATAAGTTAAACCCTGGTCTCCTTTGGACTGATCTGAAAAAGGATGCTCCGACCTCACAGCTCGAACAACGAGTGTCCGAGATCGTAGATAGCGTCGTTAAACTTCAATGGGACAAGCTTAGTGCTGAGGATAGGAGGAAAATGGTTGAATCGATGGGTGAGGGTATGGCTAAAGCGACAAAGGCACAGGATAGTCTTGTGGACGCTGCCAAGGAAAAAAGAATTAAGGATGCTGTGACGACCCAAACCCTAGCTACAGCTATTCAGGCTGGTTTGCTCACAGGTGGCGGGATGGCTATTCTTCAATCATCTCTTATCGGCACTGTGGGGGGGGTGATTGGTGCGAGCTTGTTCACACAAATTGGTGTGTGGATTGTCGTTCAACTTTTTGGTTGGTGGGCTGGACTGGAATTTTTACTTGGAGGGGGAGCTGCTCTTTTGGGAGGAGCGGTTGTTGCTCTACCTGCAGTTGTAATTGGTGGTGGTATGACGTTTATGCAACCATCTTACAGCAAGACCATACCAGCCACTGTTGTGCTCTTGACTGCTGTGAATCTTGCAAAAAAACTTAAAAATGCTGATCTTTAGGTCATGTGCAGGCGGGTAATGTAGCATAGTTGCCCAGCTAGATGGGGACTGTGATGTTCTGGTCTGTTGTGGCTATCAATTACTTTGGTCTGTTGATTTATCTGTTGCCGAGTAATCTTTCTGGGTTTGTCTGCTGACGATGGTTCTATGAGACTGGTATTTAGGAGGGCGTTATGCTGTATTTAACTAAAGTACCCGTGGATTTGCTGTCACAGATCAAAAGCGGCGCCGCCTTTGTTGATGGTGTGCTTGTCAAGTCTCGGAGTTCGGGCCAAATCCTGGCCCACCTTCAACAGACGGCCAAGCTGACAGAAGTGCTGAGTGGCGTGGGAGGTGTGAATCCTGTTGCAACGTTATCGCAGCTCGCGCAAAATGTACAACTTCAGCAGATTCATCAAATGCTTGGTCATCTGCAGATTATATCGACGGTGGGAGCTGCTGCGTCAGTGCTGAACCTTGGTGTCAATCTTGTTGGCTTTGCTGTTGTTTTATCAAGACTTCGAAGGATAGAGTCTCGTCTTGATAAAATCGAATCAAAGCTGGATTCGGTGATCAAGCATCAAAGAAGAGAGTCCAGAGCGCGCTTGTACACGGGGCTTCAGGCCGCTGAAGAGGCGATCTGGATGAAACAGCAGGGAGCGCGCCTTCATAGTCTTCAGACTGCAAACGAGCGCATTACAGATGCTTTCTATGGATACATAGGCGATCTTTCGAAAAGGGATTCATCTGCATTTTCTGGTGATATGGCGCTCAGCGGTCAGCCGCAGGTCAGTTTTAATTCTGATCTTAGCCTCAGCGAGATTCATGTGACACTCTCCTGGGTGTTGTTTTGTGCAGCGGCTCGAATGGAAGGGCTCATGTTGATGGGGGAATATGGAGCCGCGCTCAAGTTCTCAGAGCAGATGGCGGAGTGGCTTCGGGCTGTGCATGTCACTCCACGAGAGTTCTTGACGTCTCGTGTGAAGTATATGGCTGGGCCTGGGCTTCTTGATGGGATGATTCAGGAAGCCAAAGCGCTGTCGGACTTTCTTGAAGAAGAGCGTTATGAACTCTCACAGACTATTCAAGTCTTGGAGCAGATGAGGCGCCTTGATGTGGACTACGTTCGCTATTCTCGAGAGGTTCGCGAAGGCGAGGTGCAGCTTTTGGCAATGGTCTACCCGTCTTGAACGGCGTTGTCTTTGTATTGGTGGTTTGAGATGCTTGCAGTGTACTGCTTGCCTTCATGGCTGCTGGAGGCGGCGTGAAGATCCAGTGTGAGGGGTGCGGGGAGCTGGTGGAGCCTGGGGTGAACGCGACGGTGCGGGGGGTGGAGCTGACGTGTCCGGGGTGCGGGCATGTGGGGCTGCTCGGCGGCGGTGCTGCGGCGGGGCCTGCGCCGGTCGCGCCTGCGCGGGAGGCGGCGGCGGTGCTGGTGGAGGCGCGGCGCCCTGCGGCGGTGGAGCCCGCCCGGGCGCCGGCGCCGGACCCGGTGGGGGTGGTGCAGCGGGGGGTGAAGGTGGCGGTGGGGGAGGGGGCGGTGCGCTGCCCCAAGTGCGGCTACCGCCAGGAGGACGAGGCGGCGTGCCACCGCTGCGGGCTGGTCTTCGCCCGGGCGGACGTGTCGAGGCCGTGGGAGGCGGTGGCGGCCGAGCAGGCGTCGGACGTGGAGGAGCTGGAGCGGCGCTGGGGGGCGCTGGTGGGCGGCGCGATGGGGGATCGGGAGGCGCACCGGGGGTTTACGGCGTGGGCGCGGGAGCGTCGCCTGCTGGAGCAGGCGGCGCGCCGCTATCGCTTCTACGCGCAGGATCACGCGGGGACGCCGGAGGCGGAGGCCGCGTCGGAGGCGCTGGGGCGGATCGTCGAGCTGATGCACGCGGAGTTCGTGCTGCGGGAGGGGGCGGCCTCGGCCAGCGATGATCTGGAGGGGCGGGTGCGCCAGGTGAAGCGCGGGCTGGTGGTGGTGGCGATCCTGATGTCGGCGGGGGTGCTGGCGCTGGCGCTGTACATCTTCGGCCCCTTCAGGTAGGTTCCAGCGGGCAGGGTGATCAGGAGCGGAGGTGAGCGGCCGTGCAGGAGATGGACTTGATCGAGCGCCTGGAGGGGCAGACCCGCAGCGTCGAGGGGGTCTGGCTTGGGATCGGGGATGACGCCGCGGTGCTGGAGCCTGGCCGCTTCGATCTGATCACGGTGGACACGCTGGTGGAGGGGGTCCACTTCCGCCGGGACTGGTCCACCCCCGAGGAGATCGGCTGGAAGCTCCTGGCGAGCAACCTGAGCGATATCGCCGCGATGGGCGGCGCGCCGGGGCCGTGTCTGCTGGCGGCGACGCTGAGCCCGGCGGTGGACGGGAGCTGGGTGGAGCGGCTGCTGGAGGGGGCGCGTGCTGCGATCCGCGCGATGGTGCCCGAGGGCTTTGAGGTGGGGCTCATCGGCGGGGACACGACCCAGACGGCGGGGGCGGTGGTGCTCTCGCTGACGCTCCTTGGGGAGTCGCCGCCGTCGGGGGCGATCCTGCGCAGCGGCGCGACCCCGGGGGATCGCCTCTGCCTGATCGGGGCGCTGGGGGAGTCGGCGGCGGGGCTGCGGGCGCTGGAGATCTACGGGGGTCAGGAGGGCGCGCTGCCGTCCTCGCTGCGGCGTCTGGTCGAGGTCCACAAGGCGCCGACGGCGCAGGTGAAGGCGGGGGCCCTCCTGGGGCTCCACGGGCTCGCCAACGCGCTCCTGGACGTCAGCGACGGGCTGGCGCAGGATCTGGGGCATATGGCGCGGCGCTCCCAGGTGGGGGCTCGGGTGAGCGCGTCGCGGATCCCGGCGTCGGCGGAGCTGCGCGCGGCGTCGGAGACGCTGGGGGAGTCGCTCTGGACGTGGCTGCTGGCGGGCGGTGAGGACTACGCGCTGCTGGCGAGCGTGAGCCCGGATCGCGGCGCGGCCCTCTGGGCGTTGGCGGAGGAGCACGGGCTGGCGGTGGCGGACATCGGGGAGGTGCGTGAGGCGAAGGAGGGGGTGCGCTTCCTGGACGCCTCGGGCGCGGACATCCCGCTGGCGCGCAAGGGCTGGCAGCATCGCTTCGGCGCAGCCGTGGAGCAGGCATGACGACGGGTTGGTCCAGCTCGCGGACGGCGCCGCCGCCGGTGGCGGTGGACATGGGGCGCCGCGCGGCCCAGTGGGAGGACGTGGTGCTCTCCCAGTGGGAGGCGCGGCTGGTGCCGCCGCTGGTGGCGGCGCTGACGCTGCCCGAGCGGGGCTCGGCGCTGGTGGCGGAGTGTCGGACGGGCTTTGCGACGCTCCGCCTGCGGGAGCGGCTTGGGGAGGAGGTGCGCTGCATCGCGCTGGACCCGAGCCGGGAGATGCTGGACGTGGCGCGCGCCAAGCTGCCGCCCGACGACCGCAGCGTGTGGTGGGAGAGCAAGAGCGTCGAGCAGCTGACCTACCGGGACGGCGTCTTCGGCCTGACCCTCTGCGCGGCGGGGCTCACCACGCGGGTGGATCTGCGCCGGATCGTGACGCGCCTGGCGCGCCTCACGATGGAGGGTGGCGCGGTGGGGCTGGCGCTGCCGCTGCGAGGCACCTTCGCAGCCTTCTACGATCTCTTCCGGGAGGGGCTGGAGGCGTGCGATCTGCTGGCCTTCGAGCCGGAGCTGGATCGCTTCATGGAGCACCTCTGCGACGCCGAGGAGCTGCCGCACCTGCTCGGTGAGCTGGGGTTGGTGGATGTGGAGGTGCGGACGCAGCGCTTCGAGGTCACCTTCGCCTCGGGGCAGGATTTTCTCCTGCACCCGCTGGTGGAGGCGCTGCTCCTGCCGCACTGGATGTACATCATCCGCGACGATCTGGCTCGCGAGCAGGTCTTCTTCTATGTGGTGCAGGCGCTGGACGCCTACTTCCGCGGCCTCCCCTTGAGCCTGGAGGCGTGCGGCGCCTGGGTGACGGCGCGGCGGGTGACGCCTCCGGGGGCGGTATAAAGGGGGTCCGGGGGTCGCTGACCCCCG
>CAUJGC010000284.1 GCA_963169075.1 Myxococcota bacterium | reverse complement strand
GCCTGGGCGCGGGGGCTGAAGGGGCTGAAGGTGGACGAGGCCCTCTACTCCGCCGCCCAGCTCCACTACACCGCCGCCCCCATCTTCGAGGGCCTCGATGACCCGCTGGCCGGGCGCCGCTCGGGGCTGTGGCGGGGGATGGCGGACGTGGCCACACCGCCCGAGGAGCTCACGCGCTGGCGCGAGCTGGAAGAGGCCCGGCGCGAGGAGGCGCGCCGCCTCCTCGCGCCCGAGGCTCGAAGGAAGTTGCTGCGCGATGCCTCCTATGAGGCTCGGCTGCGGGCCTGGGCGCAGGGCGGGTGCGAGGAGATCCGCACCCGCCTGATGAGCTCCGGCGAGGGGTCGCGGCACGCGGAGGTCATGCGAGCGGCGGGCAGCCTGGCCAACAGCATCACCTGGGGGGCGCTCTCGTGGGCGGAGGCGATGGCCGTCCTCGACTACTCCCCCGTCGCCCAGATGCCAGGACGCGGGGACGGCGAGCTGCGCGAGGCCCTGAAGTGGGCGCTGGAGCGCGCCCAGGCCAACCCCAAGCCACCCCCCGACCTGGAGCGCGGAGGGTGGGGGGAGGCGAGGCGCGGGGAGGCGACGGCCAGGGGACCCGGCGACGCGGCGGCGCTTCAGGACGCGGGGGCACGCGAAGCGGCGGCGCTGCTGGGGCGGCCTCCAGCCTGGGAGGATGCAGGGGAAGAGGAAGAAGAGACGTGGGAAGAGGCGGGGGATGACGGGGAGGGCGGCGGGGGAGGTGAAGGGGGCGGCGGGGGAGGAGGAGGGGAGGGTTGGCGCCCCGAGATCGAGCTGACCGGCGACCTCCACCTCAAGAGCCTCCAGATCTTCGACGCCGTGGCCCGCGTGCAGGCGTCCACGCCGAGCCTCTTTGCGCGGGGCCGGGAGGTGGTCCGCCTGGTGCGCGACGAGGGTCGCGGGGCCGTCCTGGAGACGGTGCGCCACGAGGCGCTGCGCGCGTGGCTCCTGGAGCGCGCCACCTTTCTGGAGTGGAAGGCCACGAAGGACGGGGGCGAGTGGTCGCCCTCCAACCTCAAGGACCAGCTCCTCAAGAACGTGCTCGCGCAAGGACACCTGCCCCTGCCTGCGTGTGAGCGCGTCCTGCACGCCCCCGTCTTCGGGGCCGATGGCGTCTTCATCGACCGGGAGGGCTACCACCCCGAGCTGCGCGCCGTCCTCGACCTGCGCGGCTTCACCCCCCTGCCGCCGAGGCCTGGCGTGAGCCCGGAGGAGACCGCCGAGGCCCTCGACCTGCTCCGCAGCGAGTGGCTCGTGGACTTCCCCTTCGACGACGAGGCGAGCTTCATCCACGCCCTCGCCCTGGCCCTGACCCCGCTGGTGCGTCCGCTCATCCAGGGGCCGGTGCCCCTCTTCCTCGTCTCGGCCACCGCGCCGGGCACGGGCAAGACCAAGCTCGTGGACGCCCTCGCCTACGTCACGACAGGCGAGGAGACCCTCCTGATCCCCGAGGCCAAGGACGACGACGAGTGGCGCAAGAAGATCACCACCGCGCTCCTGGGGCAGCCCACCTATGCGCTGCTCGACAACGTGAACCACGCGCTGGACTCGGGGTCGCTGGCCTCGGTGCTCACCCGGAGCCGCTGGGACGACCGGCGCCTGGGCGGCAACGAGACCATCTCCACGCCCAACGAGACGACGTGGATCGTGACGGCCAACCACCCCAAGCTCTCCAGCGAGCTGGTGCGCCGCGTGGTCTGGATCGGCCTCGACGCCAAGACGGACTCGCCCGACGAGCGCAAGGACTTCCGGCAGCCGCACCTTGAGCGCTGGACGCGCCAGGAGCGCCCCGCGCTGCTGCACGCCCTCTGCACGCTGGTGCAATATTGGGTAGACCGGGGGATGCCGCGGGGCACCGGCTATGTGCTGGGCTCCTTCGACGCCTGGGTGGAGGTCCTCGGGGGCATCATGGCGACGCTGGGGGCCGGGGAGCACTTCCTGGCCAACCGCCAGCTCCTCAAAGAGCGCGCCAACCCCGAGACCGCCGAGTGGCGCGCCTTCTTCGAGGTCTGGTGGGGCGAGCTGGGCAAGCAGCCCAGCCGCGCGGGCGACCTGGCGGAGCTGGCGGACGCCCACGGCCTGCTGGAGATGCGCCGCACCGGGCGCAACGACGCCCTCAAGAGCCAGAAGTTCGGCTACGCGCTGCGCGAGCTGCGCGACGCAGGCCGCGTCATCGGTCGATGGCGCATCGCGCCCGGCGGGACCGCGCGCGGCAACAACCTCTACCGCCTGGAGGAGGTCGCTGAGTCATGAGCATGCTGCGTGGGTTCGAGCGTGGGTTGGGTGGGGCTTTTGCCGTGGGTTTTTGTACAGCCCAGCAGCAGCGGAGCGCGCGCTGGTCGGCGCGGGTGGAGGCGCCTGATTGACTTGCGTGGGTTTTTCCTGACCTTACGCGCGACTCTATTTGCAGGATCGCCTCACACCACGTCGCCTCATCTCTCGTGTAGGGTCAGAACCCACGCAACCCACGCAACCCACGCTAACATGCTTTACTTCAAGGCTTTATTTGCTGATTGACTTTTGATTGACTTTGAAACCCACGCATAACTACACACTTGATCAGAAAAGGAAGACGCCATGAAGCCCCCGCTCTTGACCTGCTACAGCCTCCACGAAGGCCCGATGATGTCTGCCTGGGACAAGGCTCGGCTCAGGGCGCTGCGCCCTCTCCTGAGCCTCCTGACGCGCCTTGGCGTCTCCCCTGGAGCCGTGACCCTGCTGGGGCTCGCCTTGGGGCTCGCCGGGGCTGCCAACCTGGCTGACGAGCCGACATGGGGCGTCGCCTACCTCGCCTTGCACCTTGCCCTGGACGGGCTGGACGGCCCGCTGGCGCGCTGGCAGCAGCGCGCCACCTCCGCTGGCGCGTTGTGGGACATGACGGCGGATCTGCTGGTCGTCCTGGCGGTGACGCTGGCGCTGGTCGAGGCCGGGGAGGCCTCCCCGAGGTCCGGCCTCCTCTTCGGCTGGCTCTACCTCGCCCTCCTCACCGTCGCCTGCGCGCGTCAGCGGTTGGGGCGACCCTTTCGGCTGCTGGTGCGCCCTCGCTTCGTCCTCTACGCCGCCGTCGCGCTGCCCCTGTTCGGAGTCCGTCCGTCCCTGCTGGAGATGGATCTGCTCCTCACCACCCTCAACGCCACCATGCTGCTGTTCGTCGCCTGGGGCGGCCTTGTCCTCCACAGCCACCTCAAAGGAGAAGCCTCATGAATATCGCGCACCTTCTGGCCGTATCCGGCCTCGCCGCTGGCGTCGCTCGTGAACACCTCGACCCCGTCCGTCCCCTTTTCTTCCTTGAACCCTCCGACCCGAGCCTCCCCATCACGCCCGCCACCCCTGACGAGCTGGTGCAGCTGCGCGGGCAAGACCCGGAGCTGCGCG
>CAUJGC010000283.1 GCA_963169075.1 Myxococcota bacterium | reverse complement strand
GGGGGACCGGGGGGGTCACCCGCTCGACCCGCCGCTCGAACGCGAGCGGCCCCAGGAGCCGGAGCGCGAGGAGGCGCCGGAGCCCGAGGAGCGCGAGGACGACGAGGAGCCCTTGGACCAGGTGACGCCGCCCGAGGAGGAGCGGCGGCTGTAGACCCGACCGAAGCCCGTGGGGCGGCCGGTGGCGCTGCCGCCCTTGTAGCCGCTGAAGAGCGTCTTGCGCCGCTCGGGCTTGTAGGTGGAGCGGGAGGCGATGGTGGAGGGCGGCGGCGCCGGGGTCCGGTTCCAGCTGGAGTAGTAGCCTCCCGTGTGGAACCAGATGAACATGGGGTAGTGGGTGTAGAAGTAGGTGTGGTGGTGGTGCGAGCCGCCGTAGTAGTAGCCGCCGGTGCGGCGCTCGGGGTCGGGGTCCTTGGCGTCCTTGGCGAAGGCGCGGGTGGACACCATCTGGACGGGGATCTTGGCCTCCTCGTAGTCCACGAGGGTGTCGTTCAGGTCGTCCAGCTCCTTGTCGCGGCTGCCGGCGGAGACGTAGAGGACGCGCTTGATGTCGAGCTTCTTGAGCGCCTCCTCGTCGGGAGGCGAGGCGAGGTAGCGGTTGTCGAAGAGGCCCGCGTCGTCGGTGTAGGCGGCGAGGCGGTTGCTGTCGAGGATGAGGGCGTGGGCGACGCCGCCTTCGAGCTTCTTGCGCTCGACGCGGGCGGCCTTCAGCTCCTCACCGTAGTAGAGGAGCGCGCCGAGGGTCTGGTGGGAGGGGACGACGCCGTTGGGGTGAGGCCAGTTGTCAAAGAAGAAGACGGGAGAGACGCGGTCGGCCAGGCCGGCGGCGAAGGCGACGGCCTCGGGGCCGGGCAGGTCCACGATGACGAGGGTCTCCTCGGCGTCCTGGCTGGCCGCCACCAGCGAGGCCGTGGAGCGCCCCTTGTAGTAGGCCTCGCCCATGGCGTCGGTGTAGACGGGCTTGAGCTGGTCGCGGAGGGTGGGGAGATCGACGGCCTGGGGGAGGTTGTTGCCCTGGTAGGAGCGCCAGGCGGGGCGCTCGGGCTGGATGACCTCCAGGAGCGCGCTGGACTTGAGGTAGTTCTTCCAGCCGTCGGTGTTCTTGCTGTCGGTGTCCCGGGCGCCCTCCAGGGCGAGGGTGCGGGACTCGGCGCCGACGTCCCAGCCGGCCTCGCGCTGGAGCTTGATGGCGTCCTCGTCCTGGATGTCCTCCAGCTCCTCGTCCTCGTCGCTGCCGCAGCAGCCCTGGAGCTGGGCGGAGGTGAGGAGCCCGGCGCCGACCAGCGCGGCGACGCCCAGCCGGTTCGCGTCCCGGCGCGTCAGCGCGAGCTCCCACCAGGGCGCCGCGTCTTCGGAGGGGGGGAGGGGCTGCTTCGCTTCGTCGCTCATAGACCTCAAGGCTCGATCAGGGCGGGCACAGCCCGCGTCCGTTCGTCGGTGACCACGCCGAGGGGATCGAGCCTCACATAGAGGCCCGAGCCCACCCCCGCGATCAGATAGACGCCGTAGTTCGGGACCGCCTCGGCGTTCAGCGGCAGGATATCAAAGAAGCGCTGGGCTGCCCAGACCTCGGGCACGATGGACTCCACCACCTCGGCCCAGACCTCGGGGGGGGTGTAGGCGCCGACGAAGACCTCCGCGCCTTCGCAGCCGAAGTCGGACTTCAGCACCCACTCGGCCCGCTCCGCGATGAGGCGCTCCGGCGAGAGCGTGATCACGCGGCGCGTCTCGGGGAGGTAGGCGTCGATGAGGGCCTGCTCCTCAGCGGAGAAGCGGTGGCGCTCCTCCCAGAAGAAGGCCAGGGCCAGCTTGTTCTGCGCCAGCACGCTGCCGAAGGGGTTGACCACCGTGACCTGCCCCGCCGCCTCCGCCGCCAGGAGGAGCCCCAGCGGGCGCTCCAGGGGCGCGGTGTCGGGCAGGGGCGCCTCGTCGAAGAAGAGCGGCTCGCGCTCTCCCCCCCAGTCGGTCTTGTAGTGGCGCAGCACCAGATCCAGCGGCGCGCCGAAGAGCGCGACGCCCCCCGACGGCGTGGGCTGGAGGTTGTAGGGCGAGCCCAGGACCACCTCCATCCCCCGCGCCTCCAGCCACCCGGTGTAGCGCCGGATGAGGGAGAGATCCTCTGGGATGTCCGTAGGATAGATGATCCCCACGCGGCGCAGCGGCACCCCGGGGCCGCGCTGCGCCGCGTGCATCCGCTCCAGGAGCGCGACGAGGCGCGCCTCGTAGCGCGCCGCCGGGTCGGTGTACCCCGGGAAGGAGCGCAGGAAGAGCGGCCCCAGCCCCGTCGCCTCCACCTGCCCGGTGGGGGTGTCGGCGTTGATCTCCGCCACCCGCAGCCGCCCGCTGCGATCCACAAAGACATCCAGCCGGGCAAACCCATGCCAGAGCCCGCCCGAGCTCTCCCACATCAAGCGCTGGAGCGGCGTCATATGAAAGAAGTCCAGCAGCGCAGGCTCCTCCCAGACCAGGCGGCTCAGGCGCTCGTAGAGCCGCCCCACCGCCTCCGCCGCCGCGAAGAGCGACGCCGCGAAGCCGCGGCGCAGCACCAGCGGCGCGTGGTACACCCCCGGCTTCCCCGCCACCCAGGGGTACGCGAAGCCCAGCTCCTCCTGGAGACGACGCGCCACCCCCTCGTAGGGCTCTATGGGCTCAAGCAGCTCCGCGTAGGGATAGGACAAGATACCTCCGCTGACCAGGGCGCCCCGCCGCGCCTCCACCCAACACCCCAACCCCCGCAGGACTTCCCGCTTGACGCCCCGCGGCCTGCGCCCCACAATGATCGTCTATAACCGCTCTGGGCCCCCCGACGCCAGGAGCCGCATGGCCTTCCCCGAGCCCCGACAGCACCCCTACCTCTTCGCCCACGCCACCCTCCGCGACGCCCTCGCCAAGCGGCCTGAGCGCCTCATGGACGCCCTCGCCGGTCCCGACGCCGCCGACGCCCTGGCCCAGCTCTGGGCCCGCACAGGCGAGGGCCTGGAGCCCGAGGAGCGCCTCCCCACCCCCGACCTCCAGCCCCACCTCCGGCGACTCCCAAGCGGCTGGCTCCTCGCCGCCATCCCCCTCCCCTCCCCCGAGGAGGTCGGAGAGTGCTTCGCCGCCGCCATCCTCTACCGCCCCCCGGCCTCACGCCTCCTCTTCCTCAAGACCGCCCCTGAGGCCCACCTCTTCGTGCTGGAGCGCGGCTTCGATCGCGAGGACGGCACCCGGCGCGCCTACGTCGCCGCCTACCGCCCCGACGGACGCCGCGAGCGCCTCGGTGATCTCGCGCCACCCGAGCTGGACCCCTTCCTCGCCTTCATCGCCGCCCGCGATGAGGCGCGCGCAGCATTTGATTCCGGCGCCGGAAGGTGATTTATAGCCTCCAGCGCGCAGGGAGGTGGTCAGGGTGCGGCGTCCGAGGACGCGCGGCTCACCCCCACCCGCCCTGCAAACCACCTTGTGGCCTCTCCTGATGGAGTTCGCAAACCGTGTCACGTGAGGAGCATCCGGCTATGACCCAGACCACCGCCTTCAACCTCAAAAACCACGGCATCCACGTCGAGAACATCGTCCGTAACGCCTCCCCTGCCGTCCTCTACGAGCAGGCCCTCAGCAACGAGCGCGGCAGCGCCATCTCCGACAAGGGCGCCCTCATCGCCCTCAGCGGCAAGAAGACCGGCCGCTCCCCCAAGGACAAGCGCATCGTCCGCAGCGAGCCCTCCGCCAGGAATGTCTGGTGGGGCAACGTCAACATCGAGCTGGACCACAAGAGCTTCCTCATCAACCAGGCCCGCGCGGTGGACTTCCTCAACACCCGCGAGCGCCTCTTCGTGGTGGACGGCTACGCAGGCTGGGACCCCACCTACCAGATCAAGGTCCGCATCATCTGCGCCCGCGCCTACCACGCCCTCTTCATGCGCAACATGCTCATCCGCCCCACGCCCGAGCAGCTCGCGGACTTCGGGGAGCCGGACTTTGTGATCCTCAACGCCGGGCAGTTCCCCGCCAACCGGCACACCGTCGGCATGACCTCCGACGCCTCCATCGACGTCTCCTTTGAGGACCGCCAGATGGTCATCCTCGGCACCGAGTACGCCGGCGAGATGAAGAAGGGCGTCTTCACCGTCATGCACTACCTCATGCCGATGCGCGGCGTCCTCTCCATGCACTGCTCCGCCAACGAGGGTGACGACGGCGACGTCTCCATCTTCTTCGGCCTCTCCGGCACCGGCAAGACCACCCTCTCCGCCGACCCCAAGCGCCACCTCATCGGGGACGACGAGCACTGCTGGAGCGAGGACGGCGTCTTCAACATCGAGGGCGGCTGCTACGCCAAGTGCATCGATCTCTCCGAGGAGAAGGAGCCCGAGATCTACCGCGCCATCCGCTTCGGCGCCGTCCTGGAGAACGTCGTCTACAACCGCGACACCCGCGCGGTGGACTTCCACGACACCTCCATCACCGAGAACACCCGGACCTCCTATCCCATTGAGTTCATTGACAACGCCAAGCTGCCCTGCGTGGGCGGCCACCCCCGCAACATCATCTTCCTGACCTGCGACGCCTTCGGCGTCCTCCCGCCGGTGGCCCGCCTCACCCCCGAGCAGGCCATGTACCACTTCATCAGCGGCTACACGGCCAAGGTCGCCGGCACCGAGATGGGCATCACCGAGCCCGAGGCGACCTTCTCCGCCTGCTTCGGCGCCGCCTTCCTGGTCCTGCACCCCGCCCGCTACGCCGAGATGCTGGCCGAGAAGATCCAGCGCTTCGGCTCCGAGGCGTGGATCATCAACACCGGCTGGACGGGCGGCCCCTACGGCATCGGCAAGCGGATGTCCCTCAAGCACACCCGCGCCATCATCGACGCCATCCACAGCGGCGCCCTCAGCCAGGCGTCGATGACCCCGGACCCCCGCTTCGGCTTCCACATCCCCGACACCTGCCCTGGCGTCCCCAGCGAGCTGCTCCAGCCGCGCAACACCTGGGCGGACAAGGACGCCTACGACGCCAAGGCCAAGCACCTCGCGGAGCTTTTCATCAATAATTTCAAGAAGTTCGAGGATGGCGCCAGCGACGCCATCAAGCAGGCCGGTCCGCGCGCCTGATCGACGCCGGGCTCCCCCCCGCGCCAGGGGGGGAGCCGGCCCACACCGTCCCAGGGAGGAGGCCTGAGGCGCCGCATGTCCACAGGGCTCACGTTCGAGATCCAGCACACCTTCGACTGCACTCTGGATGTCCTGGAGGGCGCCCTCTTCGGCGCGGACCTCCTGACCTTCCTCGCCACGACCATGACCTCCATGCTCCGCATCCAGCCGGTCCTCATCGAGGACAACGGCGAGGTCATCCACAGGCGCGTGGAGTACCACGCGGAGCCGCAGATCGAGCGCCTGGGCCTCTGGCGCATCCCCGAGCAGTGGCACGCCTGGGTCGAGGAGTCCACCTACGACCGGCGCACCCGCACCCTCCACTACCGCAACATCCCGCTGACGGGCCGCCTCAAGGGGCTCCTCCTCAACGAGGGGACCGTCACCTTCCAGGAGCGCGACGGCAAGATCGTCCGCACCCTCCGCGGCGAGCTGCGCGTCCGCGCTCGCCTCCTCAGCCGCATGGCCGAGCGCCTGATCTACAGCCAGGCCATGCGCCTCCTCGACGAGGAGGCGCGCGCCACGCAGCTCTACCTCCGCTCCCTCGGAGCGGAGCAGCCCGGATAGACCCATGCGCCCTCGCCTCGCCTTGGCCGCCGTCCTCGCCTTGACCCTCACCGCGGCGCTCGCCTGCGACGTCGCTCCGCCGGCGCCGGCGCCGCCGACCTCGGCGCCTGCGGCGCCTGTGGCCTCAGCGGCGCCTTCGGCGCCTGCGGTCTCGGCAGCGCCCGCGGCCTCGGCGCCGGAGGCGCCGCCCGAGGCGCAGCACCGCGACGCGCTGGCCCAGGTCGCCCGCTGGGAGGAGGCGCGGGCGCTGGGAGGCGGCGAGGACGGGCTTGGGGCCCTGAGCCGCCACGCGGCGCCGGTGGTGCGCGCCCGCGCGGCCCTGGCGCTGGGGCGCGTCGGCGCAGGCGAGGGCCTGGACCTGCTGGCGCCGCTGATGGGCGATCCGGACGCGGCGGTCCGCGGCGCCGCCGCCTTCGGCGTCGGCCTCATCGCCGCCGAGCACGAGGACGACCCGCGCCTGATCGCCCGCGCCCGTCAGCTCCTCCTCGGGGCCTGGGCCCGCGAGCAGGACCGCGACGAGGCCCCCGAGGCTCGCCGCCGCGTCGTCTGGGCCCTCCGCCGCGTGGGCGGCGAGGACGCCCGCGGCGTCGTGGACGCGCTGCTCCAGGCCGCCCAGCGCGAGCGCCCCGCCGTCCAGGCCGAGGCCCTCCGCTCCCTCGCCCTCCTGGCCCGCGCCGCGCCCAAGACCCCCGGCCTGGACGGCGCCGACGTCCTCACCACCCTCCAGCGCGCCGCCGCCTCCCCCGAGGCCGAGGTCCGCGAGGCCGCCCTCTACGCCGCCCTCCGCCTCAAGCGCCCCGACGCCCAGCCCCTCCTCGCCGCCACCCTCGCGGGCGACGCCGAGGCCCGCCCCGAGGAGGCCGCGCTGGCCCTCCGCGCCCTGGCCGCCCTCCAGAGCTTCGACGTCCCCCGCGCCCGCGTCCTCCTCCTGGGCGCCGCCGAGGGCCCCGCCTCCCAGCACCACGCCGTGCGCCTGGAGGCCCTCCGGCACCTCATCTCCGCCCACACGCCCCTGGCGGTCGCCGCCGTCGAGGCCTTCATCCTCCAGCACCTCGGCCCCCTGGAGGCCGACGGCACCCTCCCCGACGGCGACGAGCTGCACCTCCTCCTCCTGGCCGTCGAGTCCCGCGGCGCCGACTGGGACGCCCGCCCCCGCGCCCTCCTCCGCCGCGTCCTCGAAGCCTCCGCCCACCCGCGCCTCAAGCGCGCCGAGGGCAGCCCGAGCCTCGCCGTGCGCTCCGTACAGCTGGAGTGTACGGCTGCCGTGGGAGTGGACTTTCTGAGCCAGGAGGTCCAGGCCACCCCCCGCTGCGGCGACGGCCTCCCCAGCCAGATGACCCCCGCCCTCCGCGCCAGCTACGAGGCCGACGTCATCCAACGCCTCAAGCGCCCCGCCCTCAAGCGCCTGGAGCTGCTGGAGGCCCTCTACCGACGCAGCGACGACCCCGGCACCCAGGCCGCCGCCCTCTACGCCGTCCAGAGCCTCCTGCCCGAAGACGGCGCCCCCGTCGATAAGGCCCTCCAGCGCGAGCTGCCGCGCCTGCGCGCCGCCGTGGACCGCCTCGGCCGCGACGCCGCCGCCAGCGCCGATCCCGTCGTCCGCGCCACCGGCCTCGGCCTGGTGGGGCGCGCCAACCAGGGCGACGCCGCTGCCTTCGTCGAGGGCGCCCTCGCCAGGCTCGACCCCCTACAGCCCCCCGGCGAGCAGCTCGACGTCGTGCTGGAGACGCTGGACAGCCTCAAGCGCCTGGGCAGCGGCGCCGAGACCGTCGCCCGCTGGCTCGCCAACCCCACCCCCGTCGTCCGCCAGCGCGCCGCCGCCACCCTCGCCAGGCTCCAGCCCGAGCAGCCCCTCACCCTCCCCTCCCCCGAGCCCCCACCCGCCCGCCCCGAGCGCGTCGGACAGCCCCGGCGCACCTTCACCCTCACCACCACCCGCGGCCCCATCACCCTCGAGCTCTGGCCCGACCTCGCCCCCGGCGCCGTCGCCTCCTTCGAGGCCCTCGCCGCTCGCGGCTTCTACGACCGCCTCCTCTTCCACCGGGTCATCCCCGGCTTCGTCGCGCAGGGCGGCGACCCCCGCGGCGACGGCAGCGGCGGCCCCGGCACCCCCCTCAACGCCGAGTGGTCCGACGCCCGCTTCACCCCGGGCACCCTCGGCATGGCCCACGCCGGCAAGGACACCGCGGGCAGCCAGTTCTTCATCACCACCGGAGATCACCCCCACCTCGACGGCGGCTACACCGCCTTCGGACGCGTCGTCGAAGGCCAGGACATCGCGCGGAGCCTCCTCGTCGGGGACCGCATCGTCAAGGTGACCCCCCCGGGGCCGTAACGTCGGGCGGGCACAGCCCGACCCGACGTACGGCCCCGGTCCCCCCCGTGTCGGGGGGACCCCCACGGGGCGCGGGGGGCGCGGGGGCGCGCGG
>CAUJGC010000282.1 GCA_963169075.1 Myxococcota bacterium | reverse complement strand
GCCTGGGCGCGGGGGCTGAAGGGGCTGAAGGTGGACGAGGCCCTCTACTCCGCCGCCCAGCTCCACTACACCGCCGCGCCCATCTTCGAGGGCCTCCCGGACCCGCTGGCCGGGCGGCGCTCGGGGCTGTGGCGGGGGATGTCGGACGTGGCCACACCGCCGCCGGAGATCACGCGGTGGCGCGAGCTTGAAGAGGCCCGCCGCGAAGAGGCACGCCGCCTCCTCGTGCCCGAGGCTCGCAGGAAGCTGCTGCGCGGGGCCTCGTATGAGGCGCGCCTGCGAGCCTGGGCGCAGGTAGGGTGCGAGGAGATCCGCACCCGCCTGGTGAGCTCCGGCGAAGGGTCGCGGCACGCGGAGGTCATGCGCGCCGCCGGCAGCCTCGCCAACAGCATCACCTGGGGGGCGCTCTCCTGGGACGAGGCCCTGAGCGTCCTCGACTACTCACCCGTCGCCCAGATGCCAGGGCGCGGCGAGAACGAGCTGCGCGAAGCCCTGAAGTGGGCGCTGGAGCGCGCCAAGGCCAGCCCCAAGCCGCCCCCCGACCTGGAACGCGGAGGGTGGGGGGAGGCACGGCGCGGGGAGGCGCGGACGCCGACGCCGACGCCAGGCAAGGAGCCCAGCGACGCGGCGGCGTTCCGGGATGCGGGGGCGCGCGAAGCGGCGGCGCTGCTGGGGCCGCCTCCTGTCTGGGAGGAGGAAGAGGACGAGGAGGCGTGGGAGGACGCTGGAGGCGATGACGGGGGCGGCGGCGGGGATGACGAGGGAGGCGACGGTGGGGGCTGGGGCGAGGACGAGCGCCCCGAGGTCTTCCTGAAGGGCGACCTCCACCTCAAGAGCCGGCAGCTCTTCGACGCCATCGAGCGCGTCCAGGCGGGGGCGCCGAGCCTCTTTGTCCGGGGACGCGAGGTCGTGAGGCTCGTCCGCGACGAAGGCCGCGGCGCCGTCCTGGAGCCCGTGCGGCACGAGGCGCTGCGCGCGTGGCTCCTGGAGCGCGCCACCTTCCTGGAGATACGCGCGACGAAGGAGGGCGGCAAGTGGGTGCCCTCCGACCTCAAGGACCAGCTCCTCAAGAACGTGCTCGCGCAAGGGAGCCTCCCCCTGCCGCCGTGCGAGCGCGTCCTGCACGCCCCGGTCTTCGGGGAGGGGGGCGCCTTCATCTCCAGCGAGGGCTACCACCCCGAGCTTCGCGCGGTCCTCGACCTCGGCGGCTTCCAACCCAGACCGCCCCGGCCTGGGGTGAGCATGGAGGAGACCGCCGAGGCCCTCGACCTGCTCCGCAGCGAGTGGCTCGTGGACTTCCCCTTCGATGATGAGGCCTCCTTCCTCCACGCCCTCGCCCTGGCCCTGACCCCGCTGGTGCGACCCCTCATCCAGGGGCCGGTGCCCCTCTTCCTCGTCTCGGCCACCGCGCCGGGCACGGGCAAGACCAAGCTCGTGGACGCCCTCGCCTACGTCACCACCGGGGAGGAGACCTTGCTCATCCCCGAGGCCAAGGACGACGACGAGTGGCGCAAGAAGATCACCACCGCGCTCCTGAGCCAGCCCGCCTACGCGCTGCTCGACAACGTCAACCACGCGCTCGACTCCGGCTCGCTGGCCTCGGTCCTGACCCGGAGCCGCTGGGACGACCGGCGCCTGGGCGGCAACGAGACCATCTCGACCCCCAACGAGACGACGTGGATCGTCACCGCCAACCACCCCAAGCTCTCCAGCGAGCTCGTGCGGCGCGTCGTCTGGATCGGCCTCGACGCCAAGACGGACTCACCGGACGAGCGCAGCGGCTTCCGCCACCCCCACCTGGAGCGCTGGACGCGCCAGGAGCGAACAGCGCTGCTCCACGCGCTGTGCACGCTGGTGCAATATTGGGTGGACCAGGGGATGCCGCGCGGCGAGGGCTATGTGCTGGGCTCCTTCGACGCCTGGGCGGAGGTCCTGGGCGGCATCATGATGGCGCTTGGGGCCGGGGAGCACTTCCTCGCCAACCGCCAGCTCCTCAAAGAGCGCGCCAACCCCGAGAACGCCGAGTGGCGCGCCTTCTTCGAGGTCTGGTGGGGGGATCTGGGCAAGCAGCCCAGCCGCGCGGGCGACCTGGCGGAGCTGGCGGACGCCCACGGCCTGCTGGAGATGCGCCGCACAGGGCGCAACGACGCCCTCAAGAGCCAGAAGTTCGGCTACGCGCTGCGCGAGCTGCGCGACGCGGGCCGCGTCATCGGGCGCTGGCGCATCGCGCCGGGTGGGACCGCGCGCGGCAACAACCTCTATCGCCTGGAGGAGGTCGAGCCATGAGCGTGCTGCGTGGGTTTCAGCGTGGGTTGGGTGGGGCTTTTGCCGTGGGTTTTTGTACAGCCATGCAGCCACGGAGCGCGCGCTGGTCGGCGCTGGTGGGTGGGTCTGATTGACTTGCGTGGGTTTTTCCTGCCCTTACGCGCGACTCAATACGTATGACCGCCCACCACCACATCAACCTGTCTCTCGTGCGGGGATAAAAACCCACGCAACCCACGCAACCCACGCTAACACCCTATAACCATTGACTAAATATTGTGATTGGCTTTTAATTGACTTTCAAACCCATGCTTGACTGAGTTCTTGTTCAGAAGAGCAAGGCCCCGCCTGCTGACCTGCAACCTCAAGGATGTCCTCATGAAACCGCCCCTCTTGACCTGCTACAGCCTCCAGGAAGGCCCCATGATGTCTGCCTGGGACAAAGCCCGCACCACAGCGTTGCGGCCCCTCCTGCGCCTCCTGACGCGCCTTGGCGTCTCCCCTGGAGCCGTGACGGCGCTGGGTCTCGCGCTGGGCCTCGTCGGAGCGGCCAACCTGCCTGATGAGCCTGCCTGGGGGGTGGCCTACCTCGCCCTGCATCTCGTGCTGGATGGGCTGGATGGACCGCTGGCGCGGTGGCAGCAGCGAGCCACCTCGGCAGGGGCCTTGTGGGACATGACGGCAGACCTGCTGGTCGTCCTGGCGGTGACGCTGACGCTGGCCGAGGAGGGAGTGGCCCCTGTCGGCTCCGCGCTCCTCTTCGGCTGGCTCTACCTGGCTCTCCTCGTCGTCGCCTCGGTGCGTCAGCAGCTGGGGCGACCCTTTCGACTGCTGGTGCGTCCCCGCCTCGCCCTCTACGCCGCCGTCGCGCTGCCCCTGTGCGGAGCCCCCCTCTCCCTCGTGGACTGGTATCTCCTCCTCGCCGCCCTCAATGCCACGATGGCGTTGTTCGTCGCCTGGGGCGGCCTTGTCCTCCACAGCCACCTCAAAGGAGAAGCCTCATGAACCTCGCGCACCTTCTGGCCGTATCCGGCTTCGCCGCTGGCGTCGCTCGTGAACACCTCGACCCCGTCCGTCCCCTTTTCTTCCTTGAACCCTCCGACCCGAGCCTCCCCATCACGCCCGCCACCCCTGACGAGCTGGTGCAGCTGCGCGGGCAAGACCCGGAGCTGCGCG
>CAUJGC010000281.1 GCA_963169075.1 Myxococcota bacterium | reverse complement strand
CCCCCCCCGGGGGTTCCCCACCCCAATATAAAAAACAAATTTATTTTTTTTTTTTTTTTTTTTATTTTTTGGGGGGGGCCCCCCCCGCGGCCGGGGGGCAGCGCCCCCCGAACCCCCCGAGCGCTTCGCTCACTCCACCGTGACCGTGTAGCCGCTCATGGAGCCGCTGTGGGGGCGGCAGAAGTAGTTGAAGGTGCCCACCTCGGTGAAGGTGTGCTCGAAGGTCTGCCCCTGACCCAGGCTGCCGCTGTCAAAGAGGCTCCCGGCGTCCGGGTCGCTGGGGTTGCCGCTGGTCACGGTGTGGACCGCCCCGTCCAGGTTGGTCCAGCGCACCGTGTCGCCCACCCGCACCGTGATGGGGTCCGGCGACATCGCGAAGTTCATGATCGTCACCTCATGCAGCATCGCCTCGCCGCTCCCGTCGTCGAGGAGGACGTCAGCCTCCGCGCGGGGGAGGAGCTTGTAGTCCCCGAAGCTGTAGTTGAGCACGCCCGTCAAAAAGGTGAAGGCCGTGTCCGCCGCAGGCAGCGGGTCGATGAGGTAGAGGAGGTCGTCCACAAGCAGGGCGCCGTCCACCTGGAACTCATTGAAGTTATTGGCCTCCTGGGTCACGACCACGTCCTCCACGCGGACGAGGGTGGACTCCCAGGGCTCGGCGCGGGCGCCCGCGCCGAACTCCTCGGCGGTCCCGTTCTGGGGGTTCGGCACCGTCGCCGTCCCCGTCACGGTCAGGACGCTCGCCCAGATCGTCGAGAGGGACTCGCCCTCCGCCGTCCGGAAGCTCTCCACATAGTGACCGACCACGCTCACCTCCGCCCCGACCATCAGCCCGGTCGTGTCCACCCCCGAGGCGTCCACGAAGATCCCGCTCCAGGGGCCGCCCGCCGAGGTCTGGAGGAAGACGTTGGCGCCGTTGGCGCTGATCGCCACCACCACCGCCCCCGTCACCTGCACCTCGCTCCCGATGGCCGGGTGCGCCGGGTCATCGACCCGGCGGAGCTGCGGGATGGTGAACGCGCGGCCCTCGGTCGGGCTGCACGCCACGTTGGGGCGCCCCGGCGAGCCCTGATCCCCCGCGAAGCGGTCCGCGCTCACCAGCCCGGGCGCGTTGCACCAGGCCGCGCCCGCGTTGTTGTCGCCCGTCAGGTCGAAGTCGCCCGAGAGCTGCGCCGCCACGCCCGCCAGGTTGGGGAAGTCGGTGTTGTTGTAGACCACCGTGTCCACCACCACCTCACCCGACAGCAGCGTGATGGTGTCCCCGCTGTTGCCGTTGGCCAGCGTGAAGCTCGCGTAGGCGTAGTCCACCGCCACGCCGCCGTTGGTGTCCGGGTCGGCGTTGTTGCCCAGCACCGCGTAGGCGCCAGGCGCCAGGCGCCAGGAGCCGCCCGGCGTCGCGAGGGTGTGGCCGTCGCCGCCGGTGGGGTTGGCGTCCTCCAGGCGCAGCCCCTCCAGCTCCAGCACGCGGCCCGAGGCGTTGTAGACCTCGATCCACTCGCCCAGGTTGTCGTCCACAGCCGCCGGGTTCTTCATGAACTCCGTGATGACCAGGTCACCCGCCCCCGGGGTCAGCTCCGCCGAGACGCAGGCGTCGCCGCCCGTCGGGCTCGCGTCGGCGCAGCGCCCCGCCGCCGCCGCCGTGGCGCGGCACTGGAGGGTGTCGCCGGTGGCGTCGCCGTCCATGCCGTCCACCCCGAAGGCCACACAGGCCGCCAGGCACTCCGCCTCGTCTCCATACACCGCGTCCTCCCCGGTGCAGGCGGTCAAGACCGCGCCGCAGTAGTCCTCGCAGGGCGTCGGGGGCGCGTCGGCGCAGACGCCGCCGCCGTCCTCGGCGGCGTGGGCGCAGTGGAGCGCCGCGTCCATGCGGGCCGGGAGGCCGCCGTGGTAGATGCGGCACTGGACGCTGTCGCCCTCCACCGCCGTGTGCGGGGCGTCCTGCGGGAGCTCATCACACGCCGCAAGGCAGGCGCTCCGATCCGCGTAGAGCGCGTTGTCGCCCGTGCAGGTCGTCTCGGTCAGCTCGCAGTAGACCTCGCACCAGGTCCCGCAGACGTCGCCGCCGCTGAGGGAGGCGTGGGGGCAGTGGAGCGACGGGTCTGCCGCCGCAGGATCTCCCGCGTGGTAGGTGCGGCACTGGAGCGTGTTGCCCGAGGTGTCCCCCTCCTGGCCCGTCGCCGGGATCAGCGCGCAGGCCGCCATGCACTCCGCCTCGTCGGCGTAGAGCGCGTCGGCGCCGGTGCAGTGGGTGAGGACGTTGTCGCAGTAGACCTCGCAGGGCGCAGGCGGCGGGTCCGCGCAGACCCCGCCGCCGTCCGGCCCGCCGTGGGGGCAGTGGGTCGCCGGGTCCGCCGAGGCCGGATCGCCCAGGTGGTAGATGCGGCACTCCAGCGTGTCGCCCGAGGTGTCGCCCTCCTCACCCAGCGCGGTGATCTCCGCGCACGCCGCCTGGCACTCCGCGCGGTTGGTGTAGAGGAGGTTGCCGCCCGTGCAATTGGCGAGGGCCAGGTCACAGTAGGCGTCGCAGCGCGTGGGCTCGGGCGGCGCGCAGACGCCGCCGCCGTCCACGCCCGCGTGGGCGCAGTGGGTGGCGGGATCGGCGGCGGCGGGGTCGCCCGCGTGGTAGGTGCGGCACTGGAGGGTGTCGCCGGAGGTGTCCCCGTCCATGCCGGAGTCGTCAAAGCCCGCGCAGGCCACGCGGCACGCGGCGTCGCTGTCGTACTGGGCGTTGTCGCCGGTGCAGTTGGCGCCGAGCGCGTCGCAGTAGGCGCCGCAGGCCGGGCTGCACTCCTGGGCGACATCAAACCCGCCGATCGCCAGCGGGACCGCCGTGGCGCAGTCCAGGGCGCCCACCGCGAGGATCTGCTGGCGGGCGTCCTCATCCTGGGCGCAGGCCGTCTCGCAGGAGGTCTTCAGGACCGCGGTCAGCTCCGCCCCGCAGGCGTCGCTCAGCTCCTGACACGCCGAGATCGTCCCGCAGACCTCGACGCACTGCGCCACAGGGTCCGGGGGGTTGTTGTTGACCGGGTTGTTATTCGCCGGGTTGTTGTTGACCGGGTTGTTGTTGACGGGGTTGTTGTTGACCGGGTTGTTGTTGACCGGGTTGTTGTTCGCCGGGTTGTTGTTCGCCGGGTTGTTGTTCGCCGGGTTGTTGTTCGCCGGGTTGTTGTTCGCCGGGTTGTTGTTCGCCGCCGCGTTGTTGTCATCATCGCCGCCGCGCTCGTCGTCGCCGCAGGCCGCGCTGGTGAGGAGCGCCGCCGTGAGCGCGAGGAGAGAGAGGAGTCGAAGGGGGGTGCTGCGGTGCATGGTCCTGTTCCTGGGCTCTTTTTGCACTTGATTTGCATTTGAGATGCGGAGCGTCGCTCCGCTGGACGCCAGGAGCGTGCCCGCAGGGGACACGCCTCCCGCCGATGGCAGGTGCCGTGGGCGCTCTATAGCCGCTGGCGGAGCGCCGCGCAAGCAGACCGTGCAGGACGGGCAGCCCTACCCCCTACCCAAAGCAGCGCATCGGGGGTAGAGTGTCGCGTCGTTGAGCAGCCCGCGCGACGCGCGCCCACGCGCAAGCCCAGCCCGAGAGCAGACGATGAAAGACCTCCAGACCTCCTCCCGCACGGCGTCGGGCACCCGCGTCGAGATCCGCGTCGAAGACGACCGCACCGGGATGGACCCCGTGACGCTCAAGCGCGCGGTGATGGACCACCTCTGCTTCACGCGCTCCAAGACCCTGGAGTCCGCGACCCCGCTGGATCTCTACTACGCGCTGGCTCACACCGTGCGCGATCGCCTCATGCACCGGTGGATGCACACCCAGCGCACCTACCAGGAGCAGGACCCCAAGCGGATCTATTATCTCTCCGCGGAGTACCTCCTCGGGCGCGCGCTGGCCCACAACCTCATCAACCTGGGCCTCTACGAGATCGCCCAGGAGGGCCTGGCCGAGCACGGCGTCAGCCTGGAGGACGTGCTCGAAGAAGAGAACGACCCCGGCCTCGGCAACGGCGGCCTCGGTCGCCTGGCGGCGTGCTTCCTCGACTCGATGGCCGCCCTCCAGCTCCCCGGCTACGGCTACGGCATCCGCTACGAGTTCGGCATCTTCCGCCAGGAGGTCCGCGCCGGCTGGCAGGTCGAGCAGCCCGACGAGTGGCTGCGCTACGGCAACCCCTGGGAGATCCCGCGCCATGAGTTTACCGTGGAGGTGAACTTCTACGGCCGGGTTGAAGAGTTCACCGACACCAACGGACGCCTCCGACACCGCTGGGTGGACACCGAGCAGGTCCTCGGCGTCCCCTACGACACCCCCGTCGCGGGCTTCGCCAACAACACCGTCAACACCCTCCGCCTCTGGGCTGCCCGCGCCTCCGAAGAGTTCGACCTCCAGGTCTTCAACGACGGCGACTACCGACGCGCCGTCGAGCAGAAGGCCATCTCCGAGTCCATCTCCAAGGTCCTCTACCCCAAGGACAACACCCCCACCGGCCGCGAGCTGCGCCTCAAGCAGCAGTACTTCTTCGTCTGCTGCGCCATCTCCGACATCATGCGCCGCTTCAAGAAGCGCCACCAGGACCTCCGCCTCCTCCCCGAGCGGGTGGCCGTGCAGCTCAACGACACCCACCCCGCCATCGCCGTCGCGGAGCTGATGCGCGTCCTCCTCGACGACGAAGACCTCGAGTGGGACGCCGCGTGGGAGATCACCACCCGCACCACCGCCTACACCAACCACACCCTCCTCCCCGAAGCCCTGGAGCAGTGGCCCCTGGAGATGTTCCAGCGCCTCTTCCCGCGCCACACCCAGATCATCACCGAGATCAACCGGCGCTTCCTCCGCGAGGTCCACATCCACGCCCCCAACGACTACGCCCTCCAGCAGCGGATGAGCATCCTCGGCGGCCCCGAGGGCGGCGAGCGCACCGTGCGCATGGCTCACCTCTCGGTCGTGGGCTCGCACAGCGTCAACGGCGTCGCCCAGCTCCACACCGAGCTGCTCAAGGAGCTGGTCCTCCCCGACTTCCACGCCATGTACCCCGAGCGCTTCAACAACAAGACCAACGGCGTCACCCCCCGGCGCTGGCTCTATCAGTGCAACCCGCGCCTCGCGGACGCCCTGACCCGGCGCGTCGGGGAGGGCTGGCTCCACGACATGAGCCGCCTCCGCGCCCTGGCCGACCACGCGCAGGACCCCGCCCTCCTGGCCGAGCTGCGCGAGATCAAGCAGCACAACAAGGCCGCCTTCGCGCGCTACGCCGCCGCCCGCTGGGGCTGGACCATCGACCCGAACACCCTCTTCGACGTCCAGGTCAAGCGCATCCACGAGTACAAGCGCCAGCTCATGTGCTGCCTCCACGCCGTCGCCCTCTACCACCGGATCAAGTTCCAGGGCGACACCACCGTCACCCCGCGGACCCTCCTCTTCGGCGGCAAGGCCGCGCCCGGCTACGCCCAGGCCAAGCTCCACATCAAGCTCATCAACGACGTCGCCTCCATCATCAACCGCGACCCGAAGACCCGGGACCGCCTCCGCGTCTACTTCCTCCCCAACTACGACGTCTCCATGGCCGAGCGCATCTTCCCCGCCTCCGATCTCTCCGAGCAGATCTCCATGGCTGGCAAAGAGGCCTCCGGCACCGGCAACATGAAGTTCCAGATGAACGGCGCCCTCACCATCGGCACCCTGGACGGCGCCAACGTCGAGATCCGCGAAGAGGTCGGCGCCGACAACTTCTTCCTCTTCGGCCTCGACGCCCAGGAGGTCCAGCAGCTCAAGGCCGCCGGCTACCACCCCAGCGACCACATCGCCCGCTCCGAGACTCTCCAGGCCGCCCTCCAGCTCATTGAGGACGGCGTCTTCTCCCACGACGAGCCCGGCCGCTACCACCCCCTCTGCCACTACCTCCGCACCACCGACACCTACCTCATCGCCGCCGACTTCGACAGCTACCTCGCCTGTCAGGAGGAGGCCGCCCGCGCCTACGAAGACCACGCCCGCTGGGGCGAGATGGTCGTCCACAACCTCGCCTTCTGCGGCAAGTTCTCCTCCGATCGCACCATTCAGCACTACGCCCGTGAGATCTGGGACGTCCAACCGCTCCCCGTCCACCTCCCCACACGCCACCGCTGATCCACCCCTCCAGCCCCCCCGCGCCCATGCCGACCCAACGCACCCCGCAAGACGCCCTCCGCTACCACGCCGAACCTCGCCCCGGAAAGATCGAGGTCGTCGCCACCAAGCCCTTCTCCACCCAGGCCGACCTCTCCCTGGCCTACTCACCCGGCGTCGCGGAGCCCTGCCGCGAGATCGCCCGCGACCCCGATCTGGCCTTCCGCTACACCGCCCGCGGCAACCTCGTCGGCGTCGTCACCAACGGCACCGCCGTCCTCGGCCTCGGCAACATCGGCCCCCTGGCTGGCAAGCCCGTCATGGAGGGCAAGGGCGTCCTCTTCAAGCGCTTCGCTGGCATCGACGTCTTCGACATCGAGCTGGACGCACCCGACCCCGAGGACGTCATCCGCGCCGTCAAGGCCATGGCGCCCACCTTCGGCGCCATCAACCTCGAAGACATCGCCGCACCCCACTGCTTCGAGATCGAGCAGCGCCTCCGCGAAGAGCTCGACATCCCCGTCTTCCACGACGACCAGCACGGCACCGCCGTCATCACCTGCGCCGGCCTCCTCAACGCCCTGGAGCTGCAAGGCAAGCGCCCCGAAGACGCCCGCGTCGCCTTCTGCGGCGCCGGCGCCGCCGCCGTCGCCATCGCGCGCCTGGCCTGGCGACTCGGCATACGCCCCGAGAACACCTTCATGGCCGACGTCCACGGCGTCCTCTACGCCGGTCGGGACAAGCTCCACCCCTACATGGCCGACTTCATCCGCGACACCGACGCACGCACCGTCGCGGACATCATGCGAGGCGCTGACGTCTTCGTCGGCGTCTCCGTCGCAGGCACCGTCACCCCCGCCATGGTCGCCTCCATGGCCCCGCGCCCCATCCTCTTCGCCCTCGCCAACCCCGACCCCGAGATCACCTACGAGGCCGCCCTCGCCGTGCGCGACGACCTCATCATGGCGACCGGAAGATCAGATTTTCCCAATCAGATCAACAACGTGCTGGGCTTCCCCTACATCTTCCGCGGCGCCCTCGACGTCCGCGCACGCAAGATCACCGAGGGCATGCTCCTGGCCGCCTCCGACGCCCTCGCACGCCTCGCCAGGGAGCCCGTCCCCGACGACGTCCTCCGCGCCTACGGCCTGGAGGCCCTGGA
This sequence comes from Myxococcota bacterium, assembly GCA_963169075.1. Taxonomy (GTDB): domain Bacteria; phylum Myxococcota_A; class Bradymonadia; order Bradymonadales; genus CAUJGC01. The sequence continues at coordinate 9,747 of CAUJGC010000281.1, read as the reverse complement.
GTACGGACACACCTACATCATCCCCAAGCCCTTCGACCCCCGCGCCCTCACCTGGGTCGCCACCGCCGTCGCGCGCGCCGCCGAGGCCGACGGCGTCGCCCGACAGCCCATCACCGACCTGGAGGGCTACGAGCGACGCCTCCGCGCCCTCCAGGGCCCCAGCTACGCCGTCATCGACCCCCTCCGCCTCCAGGCCCGCAAGCTCCAGCGACGCATCGCCTTCGCTGAAGGCACCGAGCCCAAGATCATCCAGGCCGCCGACCAGCTCGCCCGCGCCGGGGTCTGCGTTCCCGTCCTCCTCGGCCACCGCGAGCTGATCCTCCGCGCCGCCGCACAGCTCCGCGTCGATCCCTCCCTCTTCGAGATCCACGACCCCGAGCGCGAAGACCCCCACAAGGACATGGCCGACCGCCTCTGGCAGCTCCGCCAGCGCAAGGGCCTCACCCGCGGCGTCGCGCGGCTCCAGATCCTCAACCGACACGTCTACGCCATGATGCTCCTCCACGAAGGACGCGTCGACGGCGTCGTCGCGGGCCTCACCGCCCCCTACCCCGAGGTCGTCCGCCCCGCGCTCCAGATCCTCGGCCCGCGCACCCCCGGCGGCACCGTCTCGGGCGTCTACGCCATGGCCTTCCGCAGCCGGGTGCTCTTCTTCGGAGACTGCACCGTCAACATCGAGCCCACCCCCGAGCAGCTCGCAGACATCGCCGTCAACACCGCCGCCGTCGCCCAGGCCTTCCGCATCGAGCCCCGCGTCGCCCTCCTCTCCTTCTCCAACTTCGGAGACGTGCGACACGCCCGGGTGGATCACATCCCTCGCGCCCTCCGCCTCCTCAAGCAGCGCGAGGTCGGCTTCCAGGTGGACGGCGAGATGCAGGCCAACGTCGCCATGGAGGCCGCCATGCGCGCCGCCAACTACCCCTTCTGCGAGGTCGAGGGCGAGCCCACCGTCCTCATCTTCCCCGACCTCCAGTCCGGGAACATCGCCTACAAGCTCCTGGCCTCGGTCGGCGGCGCCACCGCCATCGGCCCCATCCTCGTCGGCGTGAGCAAGCCCGTCGGAGCCCTCTCCATGGGCAGCGACGTCCCCTCCATCGTGGACGTCGCCACCATCACCGCCAGCCTGGAGGTCTGAGCCCCCTCACCCCTCCGCGTCAGGCAGCACGAGCCCCTGCCCGTAGAGCTGCACCAGCGTCGTCCCGATCGCCTCGGGGTCCTCAAAGGGCTCCCCCGAGAGGAAGGCGAAGGCGATGTGGTGGATCGCCCCGATGATCGCCATCGCCACCACCTTCGGGTCCGCCACCCGCAGCATCCGCCGGTCCATCAGCGAGCGCACCAGCTCCGTCACCACCGCGTCGAAGTGCCGCGAGCGCACCCGCAGCCACTCCCCGATCTCCCCCGGGTCACGCTGCTCGCGGTAGTAGAGCAGCGCCGCCTCACCGTTCTCCAGCAGCGCCTCCGTCAGCGCGCGGCTCATCTCCAGATACACCGCCTGCGTCTCCGAGAGCGACCCCGCGTGCTCCAGCGCCGCCGTCGCCCGCTCCAGCGCCGCCATCACCGGATCGAGGAGCTGGTTGGTGAGGTGCTTGAAGATCGCCGCCTTATCAGGAAAATAGAGGTAGAAGGTCCCCCGCGCGATGCCCGCCTCCGCGACGATCTGCTCAATCGAGGCCCGATGGTAGCCCTGCTCCATGAAGAGCCGCGTCGCCGCCTGCTCCAGCGCGGCCAGCTTACGCGCCTTGTTGTCTTCCCGTCTCCCCATCCGCACCTCATGCCACATCCTGGCGCAGAGCACCTCCCCGCGCGATCACCCCGACCTTATCCCACACCCTCGCCTTGATACAAAGCCTCGCCGCGGAATCGCCCCGCGCGCGCCCACGTCGCGCGACGGATCAGCTGCTCTATATCTCTCAATGGATTCCACACATATATAAAGACAACCTCCCCCTCCACCTCCACCTCCACCCGCGTGTAGAGGCTGGTGGGGTCGCCGGGGCGGTGGTCCTCCCAGGCGTCCAGCGCCTCCCACCCGGCCTCCCGCGTGATCCCAAGCAGACAGCACACCCCGTGGACCACCCCGGGCGGCCCCAGGAGCGCCGCCGCCTGCGGGTGGAGGCTCGGCACCAGGAGCGCCGGGTAGCCCTCGGGCAGCAGCAGGAGCCACCCCTCCAGCGTCACCGGGCGCGGCGCCCCCGCCAGGAGCGGCGCGAGGAGCCCCCCTTGAGACTCCCCCGGCATGAGGGTGCCGTAGACGACGAGGCGGACGCTCACGCCTCGCCCTCCTCCCGGAGCGACGCGACGCGGCGCACCACCGCGCCCGCGGGATCGCGGGTCAGGACGCTCACCGCCTCCACCCCGAGCCCCAGGAGGTAGCGCCGCCCCGCGTCGATGCCCGCGCCGACGTCCTGCGGGCCGTGGCTGTCATCTCCGAAGCAGAAGCCCACCCCGGCGGCGTGCGCCGCCTGCACCAGCCACGGGGCCGGGTACGGGTGCGGGAGCCCCTTCCGAAGCCCCGCCACGTTGAGATCCAGGATCGCTCCCGTCCGCGCCGCGGCCTCGATCGCCGCCCCTGCGGCCTCCCGCGCCGCAGGCGTGTCCACGTCACCGTAGCGGTGGCCGTTCTTGCGGATGAGGTCCAGGTGCCCGACGACCTCGGGCCGGAAGGCCTCGATCATCTCCGCGAGGCGCGTGTAATAGGCCACCACCAGCCCCTCCAGGCCGCCGCACGCCTGGAGGGCCGCCTCGAAGTCCTCGGCCGGGCCGTCGATGATGTGCTCCGCGACGTGGTGGACGGAGCCGACCACGAAGTCGGGCTGGAAGCGCGCCCGGAGCCCCTGCATCAGCTCCAACCAACGATCATCAGGCACCACCTCGGCCTCGAAGCCGCGGAGGAGGTGGAAGCCTGCGGGGCAGGCGGCCACCAGGCGCCGCGCCTCGGCGTCGTAGGCCTCAAAGAGCGCGTGGAGGTGATCCACGCCCCACCCCAGCTCGCGCTCCTTCGCGTAGAGGAAGCGCGCCTCCGCCCGCGGGACGTGCTCGCTGAGGCCGAAGGTGTGGTAGCCGGCCTCCTGGGCCGCCTGGACCACCTCGGCCAGCGTGCCGGTGGCGTGGTCGCAGTAGGCGCCGCTGTGGCCGCCGTGCAGAGAGACGCGCCAGGGGGATCGGTGCATGGAGGAGCCTCCGCGGCGACGCGACGTGGACATCCGCGCGTCGGTGGTGTTCTTCAGAGCTCAACGCTGCGGCGCGAGGCCGCTCAACATGTTGGAGGTTCGCACACCTTGAAGCCTGCGTCTACAGGAGCCGCAACCCCCTCGGCTCCGTAACCGCCGCCCTCGCTACGCTCGTGCGGCGGAACGGAGCCGGCTCCCCCCGTGACGGGGGAGCACCGACATGATCCTCGCTCGCTCGCCCCCCGCGACCCGTCGGTGTCCCCCCGTCACGGGGGGGACCGGGCCCGTTGCTCCTGTGAAGCGAAGCGCAGCAGGAGCTTACGGGGCCGGGGGGGTCCGGTACACGCTCTGGATGACCCGGACGTGCTCGGGGAGGTCGGGGGCGTCTTCGACGCGCAGGCGCTCCTGGATGCGTCGCTTGACCTTGCGCGGGGTGTGGCTGCCGAGGCGGAGCGCGGCGAGGTGGGTGTTGGCGGCCAGACCGCGCTCGATGACGCGAGCGCCGCGCCCGGTGAGGTCGTTGTGGCGGAGGTCGAGGGCCCGGAGGGGCGGATCGAGGGCGAGCCACGCCGCCACATGACCGGCGCCTTCATCCCCGAGGCGGTTGGGGCGACCGCCGAGGGCCTCGGTGGCGATGGCGCGGTGCAGCTCCAGCACCTCCAGGCCTGCGCGGGCGCCGAGGGCGCCGCAGAGGGCGCGGGCGCCCTCGGGCCCGAGGTCGCAGGAGGTCAAGGCGAGGCGGCGGAGGGCGGGGTGCGCGGCGACGGCGGGGCCGAGAACGGCGGCGCCTTCGTCTCCGAGGTCGTTGACGGCGAGGTAGAGGCCGACGAGGTGCTTGTTATGACGGAGCGCCGCCGCGATGGATGCAGCGCCTGAGCTTGTAATCCCATTTCCACCCAGGTAGAGGTGATGCAGCCGCGTGTTGTCGTGGAGGGCGTGGGCGATGAGGGCGACGCCTTCGTCGCCCAGCTCGGTGTTGACCAGATCGAGGACCGCGACGGCGGGGTCGTCGCGGAGGAGGTCAGCCAGGGCTTCGGCGCCCTCCAGGCCGACGGGGTTGCGCTTGAGCCAGAGGGCGCGGACGGCGGGGGCCTGGCGCAGCGCCGCAGCGAGGCGCTGGACGCCGGGCGGGCCGATGGCGTTGCAGCCGAGGTAGAGGGTCTCCAGGGCGCTCTCGGGGCCTTCGATGAAGGCGGCCAGCTCCTGGGCGCCCTGATCCCCGAGGCCGTCGGTGCCGAGGAGGACATGGCGGACGCGGGGCTGCGCGGCGAGCGCGCGGAGGAGGCGCTGGAGGTGGAGGGGGCCGACGCGCTGCTTGCAGAGGTCGAGGCGCCCGTCGGGGAGGACGGTGCCTCGGGTGAAGGCGCGGGGCGTCTCGGGGAGGGGAGCGCTGGCGTCGAGCCACGCCAGGAGGGGCGCCAGCTCGCCCTCGGGGCAGGGGGTGACGCTCTGGACGTGGGCGACGGGGCAGCGGCGGCGCGGCGGGGAGGAGGCGCTCATGGGCTCACCAGGGGACGGGTTGGAAGTCTTTGAGGAAGCAGCCCCAGAGGAACTCGCGCGCGTTGACGCCGCGCGCGATGGGGTCGAGCACGCGAGCCGCGCCGTCCACGACGTCCAGCGGCGGATAGAACCCCTTGGATTTCTTGGCATCCTGAACCGGGAGCGGGTTCTCCTCGGTGACCCAGCCCGTGTCCACGCTGGTCATGTAGATGCCGGAGGCCGCGTAGTCCTGCCCGGAGGTCCGGGTCATCATGTTGAGGGCCGCCTTGGCCATGTTGGTGTGGGGGTGGCGCGGGGTCTTGTTGGCGTAGGCGAACTGGCCCTCCACCGCCGAGACGTTGACGATGTAGCGATCCGGCGCGGCGGCCCGCTCCATCGCGGGGCGGAGGCGGCTGTTGAGGAGGAAGGGCGCCATGGCGTTCACCACGAGGACCTCGGCCAGCTCCGCCGGGGGGACCTCGGCCAGCGCCATCGTCCAGGAGTTGACCGCCCGCAGGTCCAGCGGCAGCCCCTCGGGATCGCGGCGGGCGAGGTCTACCTCGTCCTGGGGGGCGGCGGCGGCGCAGAGGGCGTGGAAGGTGGCCAGCGCCCCGCCGGGCACCTCACGGGGCGCCAGCTCGCCCCGGGGCGCCCCCAGGAGGCGGGCCGCGGCGGCGTCCAGCGGCGCGGCCTCCCCCAAGGCGAGGGCCTGAAAGAAGGCGGGCGGCCTGCGGACGGTCTGCGCAGCGTTGTTGATGAGGATGTCCAGCGGCGGCCCGGCGGCCTCGGCGTCAAGAAAGGCGAGGAGGGCCGGGAGATCGCGCAGCTCCAGGCCGACGATCCGCAGCCGCTCGCCCCAGGCGGCGGCGTCCTCGTAGGCGGCGAAGCGGCGGGCGGCGTCGCGGGGGAAGCGGGTCGTCACGGTCACCGCGGCGCCGCTGCGGAGGAGGTGCAGCGCGACCCGGTGGCCGATCTTGGCGCGCCCGCCCGTCACCAGCGCCCGCCGCCCGCGCAGGTCCATGAGCGGGAGGCGGCGCTGGTGGTTCGCTGCGGCGCAGGCGGGGCAGAGCATGTGGTAGTGGGCGTCCACAGCGTCGTAGCGCTCCTTGCAGACGTAGCAGCGCCGGGGGCGGCGCCAATGGCCGACGACGCCCTGGGGCGGGGCAGCGGCGACGTCGGCCGCCGCGCTCGCCTGATCGATCTGGACGCGGTGGGCCTGCTCCAGCGTCGCGTGGTCGGCGGCCTGGGCCGCGGCGCGACGCCGCGCCTTGCCCCGCTTCTTGATGCGGCGGTGGGCGGCCTCCACGGCGCCCTCCAGACTCTCCAGCGCGTCATCGGCGCCGACCTGCGCCAGCAGCTCCAGGCAGCGGGCCAGCAGCGCCTCATCGAAGGTGTCGCTCATCGCACCTCGGCGGGCAGGGGGAAAGGGTTGGAGGCGGGCCGGATTCGAACCGACGTCTTCGAGATCTGGAGTCCCGCGCGACGACCGCTGCGCTACCGCCTCCAAAGCGGGGGGGAAGTGGGTCGGATTCGAACCGACGTCCTTCGGATTGAGAGTCCGCGACCCAGCGACCCGCGACCCCGTCTGGCCCGAGGTCGAAGGTGTCCCCGCTCCCACCCCTCCCACACCAGCTCCCACCTCGTCAAGCCCCCACATCTTGCGCGCCGCCTCCTGGGCGACCTCGGGACGCAAGCCGTGGTAGTGCAGGGTCATCGCTTCGGACTGGTGGCCCACCATCGACCGGAGCACCACGGGGTCCACCCCCGAGGCCGGGCCGAGGCTGTTGACCGTCTGGCGCAGGTTCTGCGGGGTGATCCGACGCGGACCGCTCTCACCGTCCCAGCCGAGGCGCCGCACGGCAGCATCCAGGGTCCGCGCGATGGCGTTGGGGCGCAGCGGCACGCCGTCGGCGCTCCACACCAGCGCCTCCCCGACGCCAGGGCAGGCGTCAAGGTGCTCGCGCAGCGCCTCCACCAGGTCGGGGGTGAGCGGCACCAGCCGCGCCCGCTTCCCCTTCGGAGACGTGATCTGCACCTCGCGTTCGCCCGCCACCCAGGTGATGGACTGTCGAATGTGCGCCACGCCGGCGCTCAAGTCGAGGTCCATCCAGCGCAGCCCGCGCATCTCTCCAGCGCGAGCCCCTGTCCTCGCCAGGAAGCGCACCGCGCTCGCGTAGCGCCCGCCGCAGGCGGCGAGGAGCTGGGCCACCTGCTCACGCGAGAGCGCCAGCGGGGGGCGGCGGCGGGTCGAGTCTCCAGCGGGAGGCTCCAGCCGACGGGTGCAGTCCCGCAGCTCGTACTCCGCGAGCGCGTCGCGGATGACGATGAGCCCGTCCCGCCACCAGCTGCGCACCGTCGCGAGGGCGGCCTCACCGATCTTGTCCTGGAGCGCGTCCCGCCACCAGACGAGGTGGCGCCGCTCCAGCTCATCCAGCCGGACCTCCCCCAGGTAGGGCAGGAGGTGGAGCCCCAGGCGGCTCGCGTAGCTCTCGGCGGTCTTACGTCGCACCCGCTTCGAGCGTCGCTTCATCCACGACTCGCAGTAGTCTGCGAGCGTAGGAGGCCGCGTCGGCGCGTTGAACACCCCGAGCGCCTCCTCCAGGAGCTGCTCCCGCGCTGCGACCGCCTGCGCCAGCGTCGCGTCCGGGTCCAGGATGCGTTCTCGATCCATGCGTTTTCCTGTCGTGGGGTGCCTCGGGGAGACCCTCACCTTCCACTTCCCGTCGGTCATGCGTGTGATCCCGGCAGGGAGTGCTGTCTTCTTCGTGGCCATATTGAGCCTCAGCGCTCGCCCTGGCCTGGCTCGACCTGGGCACGGTGGCATTTTTGCGGCGCCGCTGTCTACGACGCCTCGCCTGACCTCTCCAGGCCAGCCAGGCCTCCAGCGTCTCCTGGCGGAAGAGGTGGGTGCGGCTCCCCCAGCCGTCAGCGACCAGCTCGCCGCGCTGGAGCGCGGCGCGGATACCAGACGGCGCGAACCCGCAGAACGCGGCGGCCTCGGCGGTCGTCATCAGCTCAGCCATCGTCCACCTCCTCGCCGCCCTCGAAGACGGCGACGCTGGCCTGCTCGACCTCGACTGCGCGGAGGGGGAGGGAGATGAGGGCGCCGCAGGTGAGGTCAAGCTGGAGCTTGAGACGCTCGACCTCGTCGTTGAGGGCGGCGACCTCGCACTGGAGGTCGAGGGCGTAGTCGATGAGCTCGCGGAGGAGGTTGCGGGGCGCGGCGCCCTGGGCCTGGTCGATGGCGAGGGCGGGGCCGAGGAGGCTGAGGAGCTGCACCTCCAGCGCGTCGTCGCCGCCGAGGCCCTGGCGCTGGAGGGCCAGGATGTCGGCCTGGGCCTGCTCCAGGAGGCCCACGAGGACGTGGCGCGGGTGGAAGGGCTTGCCGTGGGCGTCGAAGAAGACGCGCAGGCTGCGCGCCCTGCCGAAGCGGGTGCGGCGCAGGTAGCCCTTCTTCTCCAGCTCCCCGAGGTGCTCCGCCACCGCGTTCATGCTGTTGACGCCTATCGCGTCAGCGATCTCCCGGATGGACGGCATCACCTCGAAGTCGTTGTGGTGCCCGACGATGAAGGCGAGGATCTCGCGCTGGCGGTCGGTCAACTCGGGGAGGTCGGGGCGGCGGGCTCGGTGGTGGGCGGCGGGCTCTGCGGGTTGGGTTGAGGTCATCATGGGGTGGCTCCGAGTCTGGGGTGGATGATGGTGGCCTGGCGGGGCGCGCGGTGTATCAGGGTGTGGTGGGCTCCGGTGCGTAGGGTCGCTCCCCGCGCTCGATGGCCTGGAGGGCGCGGCGGAGGTCGGGGTCGCCAAAGCGGGCGCCGACGAGGCGATCCCGTCGCTCCTCCGCCTGGGCGACGAGTGTGTGGAGGGGGACGGTGGGGGTGTCGGCGCTGAGGCCGGCTTCGCAGAGGTCGTGGAAGAGGGTGTGCAGCTCCCAGATGAGGCTGTGGAGGCGCTGGGCGAGCTGAGCGAGGTTGGAGGGGGGCGCTCCGTAGACCGCATCCGCCAGAAAGGACCGGCAGTAGATCCCCTGCGCGAGCACCAGCGTGTCGAAGCGGTCGATGAAGGGCTGGAGCCGCGCCTGCAGGTCGGGGTGAAGGAGCGCATGAATCGCCAGGCCCGCGGCGCACTCCGCCACCACCCGCGCTTCCAGGTCGCGAAGATGCGCCGCGGCGAGCAGCTCCGGCGTCTCCTTCTGGATGCGGGCGAGGTCGGCGTGGGCCTGGTCGAAGTAGGCCGTCATGGGGTGACCTCACATGCTACGGCGCTCTCCAGCGATGCCAGTTTGCGTCGCAGTTCATCGCGTTCCTCGGCGGCATCTTCAGCGACGCGTTCGGCTTCCGCGAGCCGTAGGCGTAGATCCCTGACCTCGCGGTCTGGCGCGAATAGATAGGCCTCCAGATCCCCCAGGGTGGCGTCGTGGTCGTACCCCCCCTGGCCTGGCCGCCAGAGTGCATCGGGGAGCCACCGCCCGCTACCGTTGCAGCGACGATCCCAGATCGCGACCACCCCGCCCTCGCCGACGAAGCAACATTTCACCGAGACTTCAAGCTCAGCTTTATAGCCCCAAGCGACGAAGCCTGCGTGCTCAAGGCGCCACCGCTCGGCAAGCGCATGAAGGCGCCGGATCTCCTCGATCTTCTCATCCAGGTAGGCCGTCATGGGGTGGGCTCCTCCTCGATGATGCCGAGGGCGGGGTGGTGGCGTCGGGTCGTGGGCGGGTCGGCTGGTGCGCGGAGCTGGGCGCGGAGGCGGCGCTCCAGGAGGAGGTTCCAGGCCTCGACCTCCATCACCCGGTCCGTGAGGGCGTCGAAGCGCCGCAGCGCGACGAGGGCGAAGCCGAGGGCGACGCCCGCGATGACGCCTATGACGGCGAGAAGGATGAGGAGCTGATGGGGGAGGAGGGTCATGGGGGCGGCTCCGGGGTGGTCAGTGCAGCGCGAAGCGCGGCGGGGTCAGTGGGAGGGGCGGGGTGTGGCAGGTGCGCAGGTGGGCCTCCGCCTCGCGGAGCTGGGCCTCCAGGGCGAGGCGGGCGCTCATCTCGCGCTCGTGGGCGTACTCGGCCCAGGTGGCGGCCTGCTCCAGCGTGTCGCGCTCGCGG
>CAUJGC010000280.1 GCA_963169075.1 Myxococcota bacterium | reverse complement strand
CTTCGCGCAGGACTGGGGCGGCGACGCCTTCATCCAAGAGGTCCAACGCTTCCGGGAGCGGATGACCCCCCCGGCCCCGTAACCACCTGTTCGCTACGCACTCAGGAGGAACGGGGCCGGTCCCCCCCGGGACGGGGGGGCACCGACCTCCCTCGCTGCGCTCGCTCGCCACCGCTCGCGACCCGTCCCCCCAGCGACCCGTCCCCTCCAGCGACCCGTCGGTGTCCCCCCGTCACGGGGGGGACCGGGGGCGTTCGTCTGGCCGAGCAGGCCAGACGTTACGCCCCCGGGGGGGGCAGCGCGGCCATCACCGCAGGCAGCACCGGGATGTCCGGCGCGGCCCAGTCGAGCTGGCGCAGCTCCTCGGGGGTGAACCAGCCGCTCTGGTCGTGCTCGTGGAGGTGGAGGTCGCCGCCGCGCCACGCGGCGCGGTAGACCGCCAGGTGGACGCGGAGGCCTGGGCGTGCCAGGGCGGCGCCGACGCCGAGCAGCTCAAAGACCTCGATCTGGATCCCAAGCTCCTCCTGGATCTCGCGGGCGAGGGCGTCCTGGGGGGGTTCGTCGGGCTCGGGCTTGCCGCCGGGGAACTCCCACTTGAGGGGGGTGGACATGGCGGCGCTGCGGCGCGCGGCGAAGCAGCGGCCCTCGCGGAGGATGGCCGCGCCGACGACCTGGAGCTGTCGCTCGGGGGCGTCAGGGCTCAAGCGCCGCCTCCGAGGAGGCGATCCAGCTCGCCGCGGCGGTCCAGATCGCGGGCGTCGGAGTAGCCGCCGATGCTCTTGCCGTCGATGAAGATCTGGGGGACGGTGCGCTGTCCGGTGACGCTGACGAGCCACTGGCGCGTCTCGTGGTCGCCGGTGACGTCGATGGTCTCGAAGGTGACGCCCTTGGCGCGGAAGAGCTGCTCGGCGGCGCGGCAGTAGGGGCAGTCGTCCGTCTCGTAGATCTTGACCTCGGCCAGGGGGTGCTCCGGGGAGGGTGGGGGGTCGGGCGCGGCGAGGCGCCCAGGTGGAGGGGACGCGCGAAGGCGCGACGCTATTCCTGGGGGGCGGGGGGGGCGGGGGGGGGCCCCTCTTCGTCGGCGCTGAGGTCGTCGAGGACCTGGCGGACGGTCATCTCGGCGCGGGTGATGGTGGCGCGGCAGCGGCGGATGAGGAGGGCGGCGCGCTCGACCTGCTCGCCCAGGGCGTCCAGATCGATGTCTTCGTCCTCGATGCCGCGGATGATGGCCTTGAGCTCTGCGACGGACTCGGCGTAGGATGTGGGAGATTCTTGATTGTCTTCGCTCATGATTTCTCCTTCCCTGCTGCTTCGAGCGGGGTGACGGTGAGGTTGCCCTCGGCCAGCTCGACGGTGAGGGGCGAGCCTGGGGGCGGGGCGAGGAGGGGGTCGCGGAGGAGGCGGCCATCGGGTTGGCGGACGAGGGCGAAGCCGCGGTGGAGGAGGCTGCGGGGGTGGAGGGCGCGGCAGGTGGAGTCGGCGCGCTCCAGCTCGGCGCGTTGGCGTTGGAGGGCGGTGTGGGCGGCGCGTCGGAGGCGCGCCTGGGCGTCCTGGAGGGCGCGGCGCTCGCGGAGGAGGCCGAGGCGGAGGCGCTCGGGGGAGAGGCGCTCGGCGGAGAGGCCGAGGAGGAGGCGATCTCGGGCGAGGCGGAGGCGGACGATCTCGGGGAGTCGCTCGCGGTGTCGTTGGAGGGCGCGGCGCTCGTCGCGGAGGCGGGCGCGCGCGGCGCGGGTGAGGCGTTCGCGGGCGTGCTCGACGTCGCGGGCGGCGCGCTCGACGCGGCGGCTGGTCTGCGCGGCGAGGCGCTGGGCGAGGTGGCCGACCTCGGCGTGGGCGCGCTCGAGGGCGAGCCGCGCGCCTGCGGCGCGCCTGGCGAGGTGGTCGAGGTCGGCGCGGGCGGTGCGGAGGCGGCGCTCGGCGGCCAGGGCGACCTCGGCGCCGAGGTCGCCCAGCTCGGCGTCGAAGTCGCCCACCTGCTCTGCGAGGAAGCGTCCGACGGCGGTGGGGGTCTTGAAGGAGCGGGTGACCTCGTCGAGGATGGAGCGGTCCTGGTGGTGTCCGATGCCGCAGAGGATGGGGACGGGGTGGAGGCAGACGGCCTCTCCGATGGCGACGGTGTCGAACCAGGCCAGATCGGTGCGGGAGCCGCCGCCGCGGACGATGGCGAGGACATCGACATGGTCGCGGTAGCGGGCGAACCAGCGGAGCCCGGCGAGCACGGTGCGCTCCAGGTGGCGGCCCTGCATGTGGGCGTCGTAGACGAGGACATCGAAGCTCCAGCCGGAGAGGAGCAGCTCGTTGAGGAGGTCGTTGTAGGCGTCGGAGTTGAGGGAGGTGAGGAGGCCGACGCGGAGGGGGACGCGGGGGAGGGGCCTGGCGAGGTTGAGGGCGGCGAGCCCGGCGTCGCGGAGGTGCCGGACGACGGCGTCGCGCTGCTGGGCGAGGGCGCCGAGGGTGTGGTAGGGGTCGATGTCGCGGACGACGAGCTGGTAGCGGCCCTGGGGGCCGTAGAGATCGACGCGGCACTGGACGCAGACCTGGACGCCATCGGCCAGCTCGACGCCGCCGACAGCGGCGAGGGCGGCCTCGATGCGTCGGCGCTCGTTGTCGAAGACGACGCAGCCGACGCGGGCGCTGGGGACGTCCTCGCCTTCGGCCTGCTCGACGAGCTCGAAGAAGACGTTGCGTCGCCGGACGGCGGAGCGGTCCCAGCCGGAGACCTCCCCGACGACCCAGAGGTCTTCGGGGAAGGCGCGGGTGAGGGCCATCTTGACGCGGGCGTTGAGGAGGGAGGGGGTGATGGAGGGGGGCTTGGGGGGGACGAGGGGGGTGGGGGGCTCGTCCTCGTTGGGGGGCGGGGGCGGGGGCGGGAAGGCCTCG
>CAUJGC010000279.1 GCA_963169075.1 Myxococcota bacterium | reverse complement strand
GCGAAGGCATTTCAACGAGTTACTCATGCGACGCCTTTTCTCCCAACTCGGCCTTGACCCCGAATCCGAAAAAATACGGCCCGTCTTTGACGAGCTACGTCAACTCGGGAGTCTTGCCGCATGAAACTGACCGGACCATTGATGATGTGCTCCGGGCTTAGATGATTACCCGACCTAGAGATACGTCAGGGATCGCTCATTCCTTCCCGGCTTACATTTGACTACATCTACTTACTTAATGCCTATTCCCCGTCACGGGGGGGGCCGGGGCCGTTCGTCCCGGCTCTGCCTGGACGTTACGGCCCCGGGGGGGTCACGCGAGCCTTGCGCCCCACCCCGCGCCGTGATACCGAAGGAGCGCGCTTGCCTGGGAATGGGGGGCGAGGTCGGTGCGGTTTGGCACCAGGCGGCGATGCGCCGCGGATCTCAGGCAGCGAGAGCTTCGGAGCGTAGGTCTTATGGTGCAGGGCAGAGGTAGCGGTGCGCGCAGGTGGGTCGGGTTCATCCTGGTTGGGGTGCTCCTGGCTGGCCTCGGCTCCACCGCGCTCCCCCAGGAGGCCCGGGCCGAGCAGACCCTCCGCCGGGTGAAGTGGGTCCTGGGGCTCAAGGACCCCGCGATGCGCAACGCCGACGGCGCCGAGGCGCTGCTCCAGCGCCTGCGCGCGCGGCTCCTGGCGGCCCACCTCAGCGAGTTCGACCTCCGCATCGACCGCAAGCACAGCGAGGTGAGCCTGGAGGTGACCACCGACCTCGACGAGGCGACGCTGCGACGCCTCCTCCTCTCGCGAGGCGAGGTCGCGGTGTGGGCCGCGACGGGCGGCGTGGAGACGCTGGCCGACCTGCGCGACCTGCTCCCCGAGGGCGTGGAGATCGTCTACGGACGGCAGGACGGACGCCTGGACGTCCACCTGACGTCAGCGGACCGGGAGGCGCTGGAGCGCTTCGCGGGGAAGCTGAGCCTGGCGGATCACCAGGTCTTCGTCGGGCCGACCCGGCCCGGCGACCCCACGACCCCGTACCGGACGTGGCTCGTGGAGCGCGACGCTGCGCCGCTCGGCCTCGACGGCCTCGGCGCCGTGCAGCTCCGCGCGGGGCTTCACCCCGCCTATTATGGTGTGCAGGCCTTCTGGGGCGACGCCCCCCAGGCCAGACCCGGCGGCCCGCTGGCCGGCGGCGCGGGGCTCCTCGCGCTGACCGAGGCCGCCGCGCCGGGAACCCTGCTCTTTGTGGTGGATGGTGCCATCGAGGCGACGCTCCGCGTCGTCCAGCCCGTCGATGACGGGCGCCTGACGCTGCGCCCCGCCGGCGTCACCCCCGAGGAGCAGCGCGCTGGCGCGCGCCTCCTCGCCGGGTGGCTCGCCGCGGCGCCGCACCCTTGTGATGTTGTCGTGGTCTTCGAAAAGAAATAGGCCACAATTTGTTGACTGATTTGACTCTTTTTAGATCAATCCTGGAGAGGTCCGCTGAATGAAGTCTCGTAAGCCTCCGATCACGGAGGAGCCCTCGCTCTTTGCCAACGCCCTTGAGCCCAACCCCACCCAGCGCGTCCGCATCGCCCCCCTCGGCGGCCTGGGCGAGTTCGGCATGAACTGCATGATCGTCGAGCACGGCGGCGACTTCGTGCTCATCGACTGCGGCGTGCTCTTCCCCGATGATGACCTCCTCGGCCTGGAGGCCCTCCTGCCCGACTGGAGCTGGGTGCTGGAGCACGCCGAGCAGTGCCTCGGCCTCATCCTCACCCACGGCCACGAGGACCACATCGGCTCCGCACCCTACCTCCTCGCTGAGCTGGACGTCCCCGTCTACGGCTCACCCCTCACCCTCGCCCTCCTCGCCCGAAAGCTGGAGGAGCGCGGCCTCAAGAACAACGTCGAGCTGATCACCGTCCTGCCGGGGAAGAAGCTCCGCCTCGGACCCATGGCCTTCGAGCTGGTCCGCGTCACCCACTCCATCCCCGACGCCATGGCCGTCGCCATCCACACCGCCCTCGGGGTGGTCCTCCACACCGGCGACTTCCGCTTCGACTACACCCCCTCCGCCGGCGACCAGACCGACATCAAGCGCCTGGCCGAGCTGGGCGAGCAGGGCGTCCTCCTCCTCATGAGCGACTCCACCAACGTCGAGTCCAAGGGCGTCTCCACCTCCGAGGCCGTCGTCCAGACCTCCCTCCGCCGCGTCGTCCAGGAGGCGAAGCGACGCGTCTGGGTCACCCTCTTCTCCTCCAACATCTACCGCCTCCAGGCCGTCCTCGACGCCGCCGCCGACAACGGCCGCAAGGTGCTCGTCATCGGCCGCAGCCTCCGCAACAACCTCGCGGCCGCCCTGGAGCTGAACCACATCCGCCTCAAGGTCCCCGACCTCATCATCGAGCCCGAAGACTTCAGCAAGATCCCCCCCGAAAAACTCCTGGTGGCCTGCACCGGCAGCCAGGGCGAGCACCGCGCCGCCCTCTTCGCCATCGTCAACGGCACCCACCGCCAGGTCTCCATGAGCGCCGGAGACACCGTCATCTTCTCCGCCCGCGTCATCCCCGGCAACGACCGCGAGGTCGGCAAGCTCCAGGACGGCATCTGGCGCCTCGGCGCCGAGGTCATCACCCCCCGCGAGGCCCCCGTCCACGCCACCGGACACGCCTACGAGGAGGAGCAGAAGCTCATGATCAGCCTCCTCCGACCCCGCTTCTTCGTCCCTGTCCACGGCGACTACCGCATGCTCGTCAAGCACGCCCAGCTCGCCCGCCGCGTCGGCGTCCCCGAAGCCGTCGTCATCGAGAACGGCGACGTCCTGGAGGTGACCCGCAACCGCGCCGCCGTCATCGACGAGGTGCCCGTCGGCAAGATCTATGTGGACGGCAAGAGCCTCGGCCGCGCGGACGATGAGCTGCTCGCGGAGCGACGACGCATCGCCCGCGCGGGCGTCGTCGTCGTCACCATCGGCATCGACATGGATAACGGCGCGGTGGTCGTCGTGCCGGACTTCGTCCAGCAGGGCGCCGTCAAGCCCGAGGACGCCACCCTCATCCTCAAGGCCGCCAGCGACGACGTCCTCCGCCACGTCGAGCGCATGCACCCCAAGCAGCGCCTCGACTTCACCTTCCTCGCCGCCGAGCTGCGCTTCGCCGTGGGGCGCTTCTGGCGCAAGCGCTTCGACCGACGCCCCACCGTGATCCCCCTCATCAACGAGTTCTAGGCGTCAGGATCCTTCATCGGGGGGGTGAAGCGATCCATGAGCCAGCGGGTCGGGCCGGGGAACCAGCGCGCCAGCGCGTTCATCCGCGGGTAGATCACCCGGTCCTCCCGCCGCTCGACCGCACGCAACACCAGGCGCGCCAGCTCCGCGGCGGTCCCCCGGGGCTGCGCCTCCAGGAGCGCGCTCCGCTCATACGACGCCATCCCACGCTTCCCCATGTCCGTCTCGTCGATGATCCCCGGATACACCGTCAGGACGTGGACGGGCCGACCGCGCAGCTCACCGCGCAGCGACTCCGAAGCCGCCGCCAGCCCCGCTTTGCTGGCGTTGTAATAATACATCCCCGGCGTAGGGGCCAGCCCCGCCACCGAGGCGATGTCGATGATCACCCCCTGACCCCGCGCCAGCATCCCCGGCAGCACGTGCCGCGTCATCCGCATCGGCACCAGGAGGTTCAGCCGCAGGCAGCGCTCCCCGTCCTCCGGGTCCACCGCCTCGGTGGGCCCCAGGACCTGCACCCCGGCGTTGTTCACCAGCGCGTCCAGCGGCCCCAGCGCCGCCTCCGCCTCCGCGATCCAGGCGCAGCAGGCGGCGGGATCGCTCAGATCACGCGCGATCACGCACGTCGGCGCCGGAGCAAGCTCCGCCGCCAACGCCTCCAGCAGCGACGCCCGGCGCGCGACCAGCGTGATGGACCAGCCCGCCTGGGCGAAGACCCGCGCCAGCGCGGCCCCGATCCCTGAGGAGGCTCCGGTGATGGCGATGTGCATGGCGCCTCCTCAAGCAGCGCTCAGGTCCGGGGGACGATCCGCTCCAGACCGTTCATGTAGGGCCGCAGCGCCTCGGGCACCGTCACCGACCCGTCCTCGTTCTGGTACGTCTCCAGGATCGGGATCAAGATGCGCGGCGACGCGATGGCCGTGTTGTTGAGCGTGTAGGCGTGCTGGATCCGCCCCTCCGCGTCCCGGTAGCGCAGCCCGAGCCGCCGCGACTGGAAGTCGTGCAGGCTGGAGCACGAGTGCGTCTCGCCGTAGGCCTCCCGCGAGGGCATCCACGTCTCGATGTCGTGCATCTTGACCTTGCCCTGCCCCATGTCCCCGGTGCACACCTCCATCACCCGGTAGGGCAGCTCCAGCTTCTGCAGGATGCGCTCCGAGTTCGCCAGCAGCCGCGCGTGGAGCTGCAGCGACTCCTCCGCGTCCGCCCGGCACACCACCACCTGCTCCACCTTCGAGAACTGGTGGACCCGGTACACCCCGCGGGTGTCCCGCCCATACGAGCCCGCCTCACGGCGGAAGCACGCCGAGTGACCCGCGTAGAGGATCGGCAGCTGCGCCTCCTCCAGGATCTCGTCCGCGTGCACCGACACCAGGTGCACCTCGCTGGTCCCGACCAGCCACTTGTCGTCCGCCTCCACCCGGTAGACGCTGTCCTCGTTGAAGGGCAGGAACCCCGTCCCCTCCAGCGCCACCGTGTTGACCATCAGCGGCCCCAGGACCGGCGTGAAGCCGTCCGCCACCACCGTGTCCAACGCCAGCCGCATCACGGCCAGCTCCAGCATCGCCCCCGCCCCCATCAGGAGGTACGAGCGCGCCCCCGCGAAGCGCGCCGCCCGCGGCTTGTCCAGGATCCCCAGCAGCTCCCCAAGCTCCTCGTGATCCCGCGCCTTGAAGCCGAAGCTGCGCGGCGCGCCCCAGGTCCGCACCAGCACGTTCTCCGCGTCGCTGGCCCCCACCGGCACGTCAGCGTTCGGCACCATCGGCACCTTCAGCATCGACGTGCGGTAGTCCTGCTGGACCTGCTCCAGCGACGCCTCCTCCTCCGCCAGCTGCGCCTTGATCCCCTTGACCCGCTCGATCGCCGCCGCGCGCTCGCTGGCCGGCAGCTTCGGGATCTCCCCCGAGATACGGTTGCGCTCCGCGCGCAGGCTCTCCGTGGACTGGAGCAGCGCGCTGCGCCGATCGGCCAGCCCCAGGAGGTCGTCGATGCTGATCTTCCCCGTCAGGTTCTTATCTGCAACTGCTTTGCGATAGGCGTCGGGACGCTGCTGGATATCTCGGATGTCGATCATGGGCTCTGCTCCGTCTCCTGACCACGGCCCCGGCCACCCCCGTCGGGCCGGCGGGCCTTCGGAGGCGGCACCTTATCAGGTCTGCGGGCGTTGACCAGCGCTTTTTCCGCACCGCCACGCAACGCCAACCCCCGCCAGACGGTAACACCTCCCGACGCGCGGCGCAGGACCCCACCGCGGCGAGAGAGACGACGCGCCGAGCCTGCTCGATCGGAATCAACAGGCCGGGGGGCGCCTGCGCCGCGCACGCCGCGATGAGCCCGCTCACCTGCGCCCTGGCCGCTGCCGAGTCCCCGCAGTAGAGCATCGCAGGCTGCACCCCGTAGCCCGGATAGGACGAATCCTCAAAGTTTTCAAACCCATAGATCGTGAACGCCTTGACCACATGCGCCTCCGGCGCCAGCTCCTGGATCCGCGCGCTCCCCGAGCGGACGCTCTGCAACCCGTGCGAGAGCCCCGGCCCCACCGGGTTGGTGCAGTCCACCAGCACCTTCCCCGCGAGCTGCGACGCCAGCGGCGAGAGCACCCCCTCGACCGCCCCGAAGGGCACCGCCAGAAACACCACCTCCGCCCCCGACACCGCCTCCTCCACGGGACGCGCCGCCAGCGACGGGTGACGCCCCAACGCCCGCGCCACGCTCCCCGAACCCTCGCGTGACGCCGCCAGCGTCACCTCGTGACCCGCCGCCGCCAGCCGGGCCGCCAGCGGCGCCCCCACCTGACCCGCTCCGATAAACGTGATACGCGAGGATGCATGGCTGCTCATAGTCGCTCCGTGTGATGACGCGTCAGCGCGTCGTGACCACGAGAGCTTGGGGCCGCCGCCACCATGCATCAAGAGAACATCTTTGAATGAATCCTTGCACGCCGTGCAAGCTCTAGCCCGGCCGCCACCCCGCAGGATCCGACCGGCTCAAGCGCCGCCGCGACCCCGGATGCGCCATCCCGTCCTGCGCCTGGGTCACCTCCACCAGCCGCTCACGCAGCCAGCGGTGCGCCGGATCACCGTCCAGCCGCGGGTGCCACACCATGCTCAGGGCGAAGGGCTCCAGCTCCAGCGGCGGCTCCAGCACCCGCAGCCCAAGCCCCGGCGCGGCGCGCCGCGCGATCCGCTCCGACACCGTCAGGACGCGCTCCGAGCCCGCCACCCACTCCAGCGCCACATGGAAGTACGGCACCGCCCGCGTCACCCGACGGCGCAGCCCCCGCGACGCCAACACCTCGTCCACATACCCGCCCGGCTGGCCTCGCGGCGCCACCTGCACGTGATCCAGCGACGTGAACGCCTCCAGCGTCAACGCCTCCCCCACCGCCGGATGATCGGCGCGCACCACGCACACCAGCCGATCGGTGATGATCGGGCGCGTCCGCAGCTCCGGCGGCAGCGCGCCGTAGATCCCCACCGCCAGGTCCGTCTCGCCCCGGCGCAGCCGCTCCGGATCGTCCACCGCGTTCGGGATCGCCCGCAGCGTCACCCCGGGCGCCGCCCCCAGCGCCGCATCCAGCGCCTCACCGAAGATGAGCAGCACATAGTCCGTCACGCTGATCGTGAAGCTCCGCTCCAGCGTCGCCACCTCCAGCGACGCAGGCGGCGCAAAAACCTGGCCTGCGGCCTCCAGCGCCGCCGCCACCTGCGGCCGCAGCGCCTCCGCCCGCGGCGTCAGCACCATCCGCCGACCCGCCCGCACCAGGAGCGGATCGCCGAGGCGCTCCCGCAGCCGCGCCAGCGCGTGGCTCGTCGCCGGGGTCGAGAGCCCCAGGCGCCGCGCCGCGCCGCTCACGCTGCCCTCCTCCAGCAGCGCCGCCAGCGCCGCCAGCGACGCCAGCTCCCCAGGCTCCAGCAGCGCCCTCATGCGTCCCACCCCTCCAGCGCCCCAAGCACCTCCCGCACCGCCTCCCGCACCGCCACCAGCCGCGCCACCTCCTCCGGGTCCTCCAGCGCGAACCCCGCCGCGCAGCCGATCTGCGCCGGGATCGACCGCGCCTGCGCCCGGAGCGCCCGCCCCGCCTCCGTCAGCGACACCCGCAGCACCCGCTCATCCAACGGGTCCCGGCGGCGCGTCACCCAGCCCTGGCGCTCCATCCGCTTCAAGAGCGGCGTCAGCGTCCCCGAGTCCAGGTGCAGCCGCTCCCCGAGCCCCTTCACCGACCCCTCCCCGTCCTCCCAGAGCGCCAGGAGGACCAGGTACTGCGGGTAGGTCAGCCCAAGCGGCGCCAGGAGCGGCGCGTACGCCCGGGTCAGCGCCCGCGAAGCCGCATAGAGCACAAAGCAGAGCTGCTGATCCAGGCGAAGCGCCGCCTCCGGAGCGTCCATCGCGGCCTCCTCAGCGGAGCGTCAGCGTCACCGCGATGTTGCCGCGGGTCGCGTTGGAGTAGGGGCACACCTGATGCGCCGCCTCCAGCAGCGCCTGGGCCTGCTCCCGGGGCAGGTCGGGGATCGTCACCGCCAGCTCCACCGCCAGCCCGAAGCCCGCCGGGGCGATGGCCCCGATGCTCACCTGCGCCTCCACCTCCACCGCCCCCGGGCTCACCTTCTGCTGCCGCGCCACAAAGCCCAGCGCGCTCCCGAAGCACGCCGCGTAGCCCGCCGCGAAGAGCTGCTCCGGGTTGGTCGTCCCCGCCGTCTCCGGCCCGCCCAGCCCCTTCGGCATCGAGAGCCCGCAGTCCAGCGTGCCGTCGCTCGTGCGGACGTGCCCCGCACGCCCCCCCGTCGCCGTGGCCGAGGCCGTGTAGAGGATCTTCTCAAGAACAACATGGGGCTGCGCGCTCATCAGGGCTCCTGGGTCAAGGGTTGCGTGACGGCGCCTCGCGCCGCGACCTCTGCAAGTTGAGCACGATGGATTTGTGCGCAAGGGATTTGGGTACAAATTTTCTACGGGCGCCCCGGACACCCCTCGACAGCGCGGCGCAACCCCCCTACACTCCCCTCCTCAGCGCCAGGAGGAGGGCGCCGCCCCATGGAGATCCTCAACCACCCGCTCATCACCCAGCGCTACTTCTTCCCCCTCGAAGCCCCCCTGGACGACGCCACCTGGGTCCGGGTCCCGGGCGCCTCCCTCGCCTGCTGGCGCTCCGCCCCCCCCTCCGAGCGCCCCGTCCTCGTCCACTTCCACGGCAACGGCGAGCTGGTCCACGACTGGGCCGACGACTTCACCGACGCCGTCCAGGACATGGGCTGGGAGGTCTTCCTGGCCGAATACCGCGGCTACGGCGCCTCCACCGGGACGCCGCGCCTCGGAGAGCTGCTCGACGACGTGCCCCACATCGCCGCCGCCGTCGGCGTCCCCCAGGAGCGCCTCGTCGTCTTCGGACGCTCGGTCGGCTCCCTCTTCGCCGTCGAGTGGGCCCGGCGCTTCCCCGACGTCCGCGGCCTCGTCCTGGAGAGCGGCATCCACGACGTCCACGAGCGCCTCGCCTTGCGCGTCACCCCCCAGGAGCTGGGCCTCGACGCCGACGCCTTCGCCGCCGCCGTCCGCGCCCGCATCGACCACGACGCCACCCTCCGCGCCTACCCCGGCCCCTGCCTCCTCCTCCACGCCGACCACGACCACCTCGTCGAGCCCTACCACGCCGAGCGCAACGCCGCCGCCTGCGGCGAGCGCGCCACCCTCGTCCGCCTCCCCCGCGGCGGCCACAACTCCATCCTCGCCTCCAACCGCGCCGCCTACTTTGGCGCGCTCAAGCGCTTCCTCGGCCAGCTCGCCTGATCACGCCGCCCCCTCAGCGCGGCGCCGCAGCCCGACGCAGCCGGTCGTTGATCGCCTCCCCCAGCCCCTCCTCCGGGATCGGCGCCACCGCGATCCCCACCGCCTCCGCCACGTCCAGACGACGCAGCGCCGCAAAGAGCCTCGCCGCCGCCTCCGTCAGCTCCCCGGCCGCGCTCAGCTGCTCCGCCCGCACCGCACCCGCCGGCGCCGGCGCCCCGAACGCCAGGAACGCCTCCCCCGGCCGCGCCGTCGCCGCGTTGAGCCGCACCGGGAGGCGCGGCGCGTAGTGGCTCTCCAGCATCCCCGGCCCCTTCAGCGCCGCACCCGCCGCGCTCCGCGCCACCTCCACCCCAAGCGCCTCCTCCAGCGCCGCGCGGGAGATCGCCCCCGGCCGCAGCAGCCGCGGCGACGCCTCCGAGAGATCCACCACCGTGGACTCCAGCCCCACCCGGCACGGCCCCCCGTCCAGCACCTGCGCCACGCGCCCACCCAGCCCCTCCACCACGTGCGCCGCCGTCGTCGGGCTCACCCGACCCGACGGGTTCGCGCTGGGCGCCGCCAGCGGACGCCCCACCGCCTCAAGCAGCGCCAGCGCCACCGGGTGATCCGGCACCCGCACCGCCTGCGTGTCCAGCCCCGCGCTGCACAAGAGCGCCACCCGGCTCGCAGCGCGACGCGGCAGCACCAGCGTCAGCGGCCCCGGCCAGAAGCGCGCCGCCAGCGCCCGCGCCCGCGCGTCGAAGACCACCTCCGCCTCCGCCGCCTCCGCCGAGGCGAAGTGCGCGATCAGCGGGTTGAAGCGCGGGCGCCCCTTCGCCTCGAAGATCCGCGCCACCGCCATATCCTGCGTCGCGTCAGCCCCCAGCCCATAGACCGTCTCCGTCGGGAAGGCCACCAGCGCACCGCCCCGCAGCAGCGCCGCCGCCGCCTCCACCTCCGCCGCGTCGATCATCATCCCAGCTCCCGCTCCCAGAAGGTCATCCGCTTCGGACGCTCCGCGTCCTCGTCCAGATCGCGCCACGAGAAGGTCGCCGTCAGCCCGCTCGGCGCGTAGCCCCGGCGACGCCAGAAGTCATCCAGCGCCACATAACCCGCCGGACGACGCGGGTGGTCCGCCGGACGCACCACCGCGCAGAAGGTCGCCCGCGTCAACCCCTGACGACGCGCCTCCGCCTCCCGCGCCTCAAAGAAGCGCACCCCAAGCCCCTGACCCCGCAGGTCCCGACGCAGCACCGACTCCCCATAGTAGAGGTACGCCTCCACCGGCAGCCCCGCCGCCTCAAACGGCGCCCGCACATAGGCCGCCTCCGCCTGGAGCGGCACCGCCGTCGAGGCCCCCACCAGCGCCCCGCCCCCGTCGAACGCCCCGATGATCACGCTCCCCGGCGACTCCGCGTAGGTCTGGAGGTAGGCGCGCTCATAGGACAGCTCGCCCGCATAGAGATAGGGAAACTCCCGGAAGACCTCCATCCGGAGGGCCGCCAGCCCGTCCAGATGGGCCAGCACCTCCGCCCCGCGGAGGGTCCGCACCACGATCGATGAGGTGTCCATAGCAGCTCCATCGCAGCAGCCCGCTGACGCGACGACGCCAGCGCGCCGCACGATACCTCATGCGGCGCGGGGTTGACAGCGCGGCGCGCGATGATTAGCTCCCTGACCCGTGGGTCGAGAGAAGGCGCCGCGCCAGGACCCCACACACACCGCGCGGCCCAGCTTCGGAGGTACGCCATGATGGATCTTGTCACCCCTTGCCCCCAGCGTCTTCACTGACCTGCGCGCGCAGCGGACCGCTCCTCCGAGCGTCAACTCCCCTCAAGAAGAGCTCACCTCAAGAGCTCATGTGCTGCGCAGCGTGGACTTGATTTCTTGATCCCACGCAGAGAGCACCGACATCATGCAGAACATCTCACTGGACCTCTTGGGCTGGAGGTCCGATCTCCAGGCGGCGCTGGATCGCCTGGACCCCAGCGGCGCGCTCACTCCGGCGCGCGTCGCGACGGTGGATCGCGGCGGCGTGACCCTCTGGGGCCCGCGCGGCCTGGAGGCTGGCCTCATCGCGGGTCGCCTGAGCGACACCCTGGAGCTGGAGCGCGACGCCTTGACCGTGGGCGACTGGGTCGCCGTCCGCGACGCAGGCGCCCCGCTCGTCACCGACCTCCTCCCTCGCCGCGGGCTCCTGGCGCGGCGCGCGCTGGGCGGCGCCCGCCATCAGCCCATCGCGGCGCATCTGGACGCGGCCTTCATCGTCACGGCGGTGGGGCGCGAGCTGAACCCGCGCCGCCTGGAGCGCTACCTGGTCGCGCTCTGGGACGCGGGGATCACCCCGGTGATCGTGGTCAACAAGACCGACCTGCCCCACGACCGCGCGGCGCTGGAGGCGACGCTCCGCGACGTGAGCGCCGGGGCCGCCGTGGTCTGGCTCAGCGCGCTCCACAGCGACGGGGTCGAGGCCCTGGCGCCGTGGCTCGGGCCGGGGCAGACGGTGGCGTGCGTCGGCTCCTCGGGCGTGGGGAAGTCCACGCTGACCAACGCCCTGCTCCAGCGCGCCGCCCAGGACACCCAGGCCATCCGCGACGCCGACGCGAAGGGGCGCCACACCACCACCCGACGCGAGCTCTTCGCCCTGGACTCCGGCGCGCTCCTCATCGACACCCCCGGCATGCGGGAGTTCGGCGTGGCGAGCGACGGCGAGGGCCTGGAGCACGCGTTTGAGGACGTGGTGCGGTGGGATGGGCGCTGCCGCTTCCGCGACTGCGCCCACGAAGGCGAGCCCGGGTGCGCCATCCAGGAGGCCATCGAGCGCGGCGAGCTGAGCGCGGCGCGCCTCCGCGCCTACCAGAAGCTCCTCCGCGAGCAGGCCCACTTCCAGCGGCGCCAGGACACAGGCGCCGCCCGCGACGAGAAGCGGCGCTGGAAGCAGATCCACCTGGCCGCCCGCGGCCAGCGCGATCTCCACCGCCGCCTGGGCCTCAAGGAGTAGCCGGGGCTGGGGGGGGACGCTCCTCCCCAGCACCTGGAGGTCACCTCGACGCGCTACTTGAAGCAGCCGTAGGTGAAGGTCTTGGTGACCTCCACGCTCCCGTCCTTGCCCAGATCGATGGTGGTCTGGGTGAGGTTGCCGGCGTCGTCGTAGGTGTGGGCGCGGACCTCGTCGGCGTCGCAGAGGTTGGCGTCGAACTCCTCGCGGACGATGCGCTTCTGGGCGTCGCGGGTGACCTTGGGGTGGGTGAAGCACGCCTCATCGGCGTCGGGGTAGTCGTGGGAGGCCCACGGCTCGTACTCGCCGTTGGCGTCGAGGGTGTGCTTGACGCGGTGCTCGATGGTGCCGTCGGCGCCCTCGTCCATCTCCTCCTCGATCATCCGCCCCTGGGCGTCGTAGCGCTTGAGGGTGGCGTGCTCGGCCTTGCCGTTGTTGTCTTCGTCGAACTCGACGCGGACCAGGCGCCCCTGGGCGTCATAGCGCTCGACGGTGGTGTTCCGGGACGGGGTCGCGGCGGGCTCGTAGCCTGCCTCGCTCCACCGGGTGAGGAAGGTCCGCACGAGGGTGCGCTGGAGGCCATCGGCCGACCACGTGGACTCCTCCCGGATGTCCACCGTGCCGTCCTGCCCGAAGTCCTCCTCCACCTTGAGGAGCTTGCCTTCGGGGCTCCAGGTGTGGGTCGCGCGACCGTTCGCGTGCTGCGTGCCACGGCAGACCTCCTCTCCGGCGCAGGCCGTGATCACCTCGCAGGGGCCGGGGTGGGCCTTCGCCGCGGGCGCCGCCGAGGCGGGCGCCGCCGCCGAGGCGGGCGCCGCCGAAGCCGGCGCCTCGGCCGAGGCAGGCGCCGCCGCCGAGGCGGGCGGCGTCGGCGGCGTCTCGGGGGCGGGGGACTTGGGGCAGGCGGTCAGCAGGAGCGGGAGCAGGAGGAGCAGTCGCTTCATACGAAGACTCCAGGGCTCGACGTTGAGCCATGTGGGAGGTTAAGCTGCGCAGGGGGAGAGCTTCGGACACCTGGGCGGAGCATGTCGCAAGAACAAGCAGACTTCAACAGAAAAGTGCCATGCAGAACCTCTACGATCGCGCCCCGTTACGCGACGCGCTCGCCGCTGAGCGCACCGTGCTCGCCGCCGAGCGCACCTTCCTGGCCTACATCCGCACGGGCTTCGCGCTCTTGCTGGCGGGGGTGACGGCGACCCAGCTGGTCGAGTCGCCTGCCCTCCGCGTCGCAGCCTGGGCGGTCTCTTCAGCGGGGGTGGCGGTCTTCGCGCTGGGGATCTGGCGCTTCCTCCGCAGCTACCGCACCACGCGGCGGCTCCTGGCCCGCATCCCCGAGGAGTAGACGGGGGTCCGGGGGCGGCTCGCCCCCGGCCGGGCGGGGCGCCCCCCCAAAAAAAAAAAACCCAAAAAGGTAAATATTTTGTGGGGTTTTTTTTTGGGGGTGCG
>CAUJGC010000278.1 GCA_963169075.1 Myxococcota bacterium | reverse complement strand
GCTCCAACGGCAACATCACCTGCCCTGTGGAGGGCACCTCACGCTTTTTGTACCGACGAATCATCCGCACCTCCTCACGCAACTCTCCAGCACCAGGATCGCTGATTTTCGATCCGATGTCGATCCCTGCGGGGGGGGGCATATGGAACAACCACTCACGGGGGGGACCGGGGGCGTTAGGCTGGCCCCGACCGCCCAACCTTAAGACCCCCGGGGGGTCAGCAGGCCCAGGCGCCCCAGGATCTGCTGGATGAGGTCGCGGCCTTCGGGATCGACGAGGAGGGCGGCGGGGCCGAGGCGCTGGAGGGTGTGGTCTTCGACGTCGGGGATGTCGAGGAGGGTGTCGCAGACCTCGGGGGAGGAGAGGGTGATGACGATGGCGTCTTCGTGGAGGGTGGCGTGGACGTCGCCGCGGATGCGGGAGAGGAGGAGCAGCTCCAGGTCGGGGGGGACGCCGTCGTCCATGCGGAGGTCGAGGAAGTCGAGGAGGTGCCTGGCGGGGTCCTGAGGCCAGCGGACGCGGACGCGGTCGAGGTCGAGGCGCCAGGCGCTGGGCTCCCAGGGGTCGCCCAGGGGTTGGGCGAAGCGCTCCAGCTCGGCGTGGGTGATGATGTCGAGGCCGCAGGGGAGGGGTCGGAGGAGGAGGTCCGCGTCGTCGGGGTCCGCGGCGAGGCAGGGCGGAGGGGCCTCGGTGTAGTCGATGCGGTGGGCCTGGTGGAGATCGAAGGCGCGGGTGAGGATGGAGTCCTCGACGTCGGGGAGGTAGACCTCGGTGGCGCCGAGGGGGATGGGGGCGCGCTCGTCGGTGAGGTAGTGGCGGAGGGTGCCGAGGATGAGGTCGAGGTGGTCGGGGTCGGGGTGTTCGAGGAGGGTGCCGCCGTCGTAGAGGGTGATGCGCTGCTGGACGCGCTCCCAGTCGCGGAGGACGAAGGCGACGCCGTCCGGGACAGGGGTGTGGCTGTGGCGGTTGAGGAAGGCGAGGAGGCCGTCGGCGGAGGCGCCGCGTCCGTAGCCGCGTTGGACGGACTCGGCGGTGAAGCGGAAGGTGGCGGTGTGGTTGGTGAGGCTGGTGCGCTCCCCGACCTCGTAGAGGCGTTGGAGGATGGCGAGTGAGGCGGCCTGGAGGTAGACGGTGCCCTCAAGGTTGGGCTGGACGGTGAGGCAGGGGCCCTGGGGTGGGGGCTCGGGCGGGGGGGTGGCGGCGAGGAGGCGGAGGCCGCGCGGGGTCCAGCGAGCGAAGCGGGGGACGTCGTCGTAGTCGGGCTCGGTGGCGAGTTCGAGGAGGCCCATCCAGGGGAGGACGGAGATGAGGGCGGCGCGGGCGAAGTGATCGGGGGCGTAGGCGGGGGCGTCGGGGGTGGCGGCGAGGGTGGCGCCGAGGTAGCCGCGGTCGAGGGCGAGGAGGAGATCGACGATGTGGCCGAGGGAGGTCCAGCGGTCGAGGGGGAGGCGCTTGAGGTCGCTGAGGAGCTGTCCGCGGGGTCCCTTGAGGCGGAGGGTGGCGGGGGTGGCGAGGAGGCTGGTGCGCCGGGGATCGGGGGAGGTGTTGGAGCGGAGGCCGAGGCCGAAGGAGGCGGCGGCGATCTCGTCGAGGACCTCGGCGCCGCGGAGGGCGCGGAGGAGGGCGCGGTCGCGCTCGGCCTCGGCGGCGGTGAAGAAGGCGCGGGCGGCGTCGGGGTCGAGGATGGCGAGGCGCCGGGGCTCGTCCACGCGGAGGAAGCCGAGGCCTGCGGCGAGGGCGAGGAGGAGGTGGACGCGCTCGAAGACGCGGGCGTCGTTGAGGTCGAGGTCGTCGGCGGCAGGCGCGGGGAGGCCGGGGAGGCGGAGGCCGCGGGTGAAGCGGGCGAGGGAGCGGCGGTTGGGGGTGCCGTCCTTGTTGAGGGTGAGGGTGTGGTCCCCAAGGCGGGAGGCGAAGTGGAGGAGGTTCAGCTCGAGGTCGAGGAGGGAGGCTGCGGGGAGGGGCCGGACCTCGGGCTCGGAGGCCCTGTGGGCAGGCGGCTGGGCGGCGGCGTCGAGGAGGAGGGGGCGGAGGGCGTCCGCGAGGGGCGGGGGCAGGGTGAGGGGGCGCTGGAGGTAGCGTCGGGTGTCCAGCTCGTCGGCCAGCTCCCACTCGCGGGCGCCGGGGGCGGGGACGAGGACGAGGAGGCCGGCCTCCAGGAGGTGGCGCATGCCAGGCTCGAGATCCCCGAGGCCCCGGAGGATGCCCTCTCGCCGGAGCTGGTCGCCGCGGGTGCTGGGGGCCTCGGCGGCGATGAGGAGGGCGCCGCGGGCGGCCTCGGAGTGGGCGAGGAGGTTGTGGAGGTGCTCGGGGTCGAGGAGGCGGCGGGCGATGACGTGGGGATCGACGGTGTCCTGTCCGAGGGCGCGGAGGACCTCCTCGGGGTAGTGCTCTGCGAGGGCCGCGGCGAGGGCGTCGTGTGCGTGGGCGGAGAGCGGGGGGTGGGTCATGCGTCGTCGGCCGGGTCGTGGGGTGCGGGCGCGGCGCCGATCACGCGGGGGAAGCAGGCGCTCTGGTGCAGGGCGCGCTGGATGCGGGGCAGCTCCTCGCGGGGGAAGGCGATGGAGGCAGGGCCGACGCGCTTGATGTGGATGTCCAGCTCCCGCAGGAGGAGGAGCGTCTCCTCCAGGGTGGCGGAGGAGTCGCAGGCGAGGACGGCGATGGGGCGGTGGAGCGTGACGCGGCTGGGGTCCAGTCGGCTCATGGGGCTCCTTGCGTGGACGTCGCGCGGCGGAGTGCGCTATAAGGAGCGTCGGCTGGTGCATGGAGCAGCCGTGGCCCTGAGTCGGAGGCGCGCGACCGGACGTCCGGTAGATATTGCGGGCGCGCCGGAGCCCTGTCAAGGGCAGGGCGCGGCGCGAGCGCGGAGGAGCGAGGCGATGCGAGGGTGGCAGGGGCTGGGGGTGGCGGCGGCGCTGGGCGCGGTGGCGCTGCTTGGGAGCATCGGGTGCACGGGAGCGCGCTCAAGCGCGGTGGCCGGGTGCGGCCCCATGCAGGTGGAGGCGGAGGAGGGGGGGTGCCGCGCGCTCCAGGCCAGCGGGGCGCGCTCGGAGGAGGTGACGTTCTCCAGCCAGGAGACGCCGGGCGGTCGGGTGCAGCTCCTGGGGACGCTGACGCGCCCCCAATGGGAGGGGGACGATGAGGGGCCCGAGCAGGTGCCCGGGGTGGTGGTGATCGGGGGCTCGGGGCCGCACAGCCGCCGGGGGCTGGTGCCCGGGGATCTGACGGGGCCCTACGCGGCGCCGGTGCCGGTGTTGGAGGATCTGGCGCTGGGGTTGACGCAGGCGGGCTATGCGGTGCTGCGCTACGACAAGCGGAGCTGCACGGCGGCGGTGGTGCCCGAGTGCACCTACAGCCCGGAGGTGGCGCAGGCGACGACGTGGGAGGATCTCCGCGGCGACGTGGTCGCCGCAGCGCGCTTCCTCGCGTCTCAGCCCGGGGTGGATCCTCGCCGCATCATCCTGGTGGGCCACTCGCAGGGGGCGACGCTGGCCCTGGAGGCCGCGCCGCAGGTGGACGGGCTGGAGCGGCTGGTGCTCCTGGCCGGGACGTACTACCCGATCGACGCGGTGATCGCGCGGCAGGTCAACTGGCAGCTCGACGCCTTCCGGGCCTCGATGACCGCCGAGCAGCAGCGCGAGGCCGAGGAGAAGCTGGCGGCCATCGAGAGCGGGCTGCTGGCGATCCGCGAGGGCTACATGCCGGAGGAGGAGTTTTTCCTGGGGGCCCGCCCTTCGTTCTGGCGAGCGTGGATGGAGGCCTCAGCGGGGACCGAGGCGCGGCTGCGCGGGCTCTCGACCCCGATCTTCTATCTGCGCGGCGGTGAGGATCAGAACGCGGCGGCGGTGGACGGCGACGCCTTCGGCGCGCTCCTGAAGGGACGCGCCGGGAGCGCAGCCCAGCTCCTCCCCGGGCACAACCACGCGCTGGGACGGGTCGGGGCAGCGCCCCACGTCAGCGACGCCGCGATGGAGGCGATGGTGCGGTGGCTCGGGGAGGCCGCCCCCCCCTGAGAGGGGCCGCTACTCGTCGAGGAACTGGACCAGGACGACGGTGATGTTGTCGGTGCCGCCAGCCTGGTTGGCCTGCTGGATCAGGCGGTTGCAGGCCTGCTCCAGATCGTCGCCGGAGGAGACGAGGATGTCCTTCATCTCGTTGTCGGTGACCATGCCGTTGAGGCCGTCGGAGCAGAGGAGGTAGACGTCGCCGTTGTGGGCGTCGAGGCTGGAGATGTCCACCTGGACGGTCTCCTTCATGCCGAGGGCGCGGACGATGACGTTCTTGTGGGGGAAGTTCTCGATCTCCTCGGGGGTGAGATCCTTCATCTTGATGTAGTCGTTGAGGAGGGAGTGGTCCTCGGTGATCTGGCTGTACTCGCCTTTGCGGAGGCGGTAGCAGCGGGAGTCTCCCACGTGCCCGACGTA
The DNA here is from genome assembly GCA_963169075.1 of Myxococcota bacterium. Classification (GTDB taxonomy): domain Bacteria; phylum Myxococcota_A; class Bradymonadia; order Bradymonadales; genus CAUJGC01. The sequence goes on along the minus strand of CAUJGC010000278.1, from coordinate 8,937 downwards.
GACCTTCTTGTCGTGGAGGAAGATCGTGACGATGGTGGTGCCCATGCCCTTGCGCTTGGCGTCGTTCTGGGCGGTCTCGAAGATGCGGTAGTTGGCGAGCTTGACGGAGGTGGCGAGGCGGTTCTCGATGTAGGAGCGATCCTTCTGCATCTTGAAAGGCCAGGTCATGTCCTCGTCTTCGGCGGTCTCGCGGAAGAACTGGGCGACCGTCTCGACGGCCATCTGGCTGGCGACCTCGCCTGCGGCGTGTCCGCCCATGCCGTCGGCGACGATGTAGATGTTCTCCTCGGGGAGGAGGTAGAGCGAGTCCTCATTGTGATCTCGCTTCATGCCGACGTGCGTGTTGCCAGCGTAACGAATTCTCATGGTCCTGTCCGTGCCCGATGCAGGGTTGAGTTGCGCAGTAGGGACCGCGTGACACGCCAGTGAAGGTAGCACGTCGTCGCGCGAAGGGTCAATTTTGAATCGCGCCCCTCACGCGAGGATGATCTGGAGGCGCGGTCCCGTCTCCAGGGTCAGGCGCCCGCCGCGGGCGATGTGCATGTCTCCGTCGATGGTGTAGCCGAACTCCTCCTGGCTCCGCATGAGGAGCTGGGAGGCGACGTGGGTCTCCATGATGGAGGGATCGGGGCGCTTGCCGAAGCGCATGGGGAGGAGGGCGCCGGCGACCTGGAGCGGCGCGCCGACGATGAGCGAGACGTGGAAGGCGTGCTCGCGCTCCTCGCAGCGGGTGAAGGGTCGGAAGCCGAGGCCGATCTGCTCGATGGTGGCGCACCCGATGGAGGCGTAGGGCCTGGCGGGGAGGATGTGCCCGTCCAGCTCCAGCTCGATCTCCACGGGCTTCATGACGCGCTTGGCGAGGTCGCCGCCGACGACGGCGCTGGCGACCGTGGCGGAGAGCTTGGAGGCGGCGACGACGGGCGTGGGGGAGGGGTGCTCGTAGTAGACCTCCAGGAAGTTGGCGATGATGCCGTTCCCGAAGATGAAGCCGTAGCGGGTGGTGCCGTCCTGCTCGACGATCTTGAGGATGTCGCGCTCGGTGATGTCGAAGTCCTGCCGGGTGTAGTAGCGCTCGACCAGGTTGAGGAGGATCTTGCCCGGCGTCCCCTGGACGCCGATGGCGTCCGAGGTGGTGTTCATCGTCCCCCCGCGCATGAAGGCGATCTTGGGGAGGGGGTGGTCGCCGTAGACCTCGATGAAGGTGGTCAAGGTGACGTGGTTGGTGCCGTCGCCGCCGTTGAGGGCGAGGATCTCGATCTCGTTGCGGAGGAACTCCTCCGCGACGCGCCGGATGTCCTGCGGCTGGTTGGTCAGCTCGAAGACGTCGTCCTTGCCGAGGATGTAGCCGAGGCGGTTCATCTGCTCGGGGAAGCGGCGGTTGCGGCGGCTGTTGGGGTTGGAGACGATACCGATGCCAGGCATGAGCGCTCGTGCGGCTGGAGGGAACGACGCGCGCCCCGAAGGGCAGGCATCTGGCGGGTATACCGGGGGGGCGTGGTGGTGTAAAGGGTTGGCCCCTGCTCCGACAGCGGCGAGGAGGGGGAGAGGTCGGCGCTTTCAACGAGAGAGGCGTCTAACCAGGCTCCTCCATCACGGCCTTGAGCGCGGCGAGGAGCTGACGGGGCGTGAAGATGTGGCGGGTGAGGAGGGTTCGACCCTGCTGCATCTGCTGGATGGCGCGATCGACGATCTCGCGCAGCCTCTCATCGGAGATGGCGGCTTCGACGCCCGTCTCCTGCTCCAGCCCCTGGATCCAGGCGCGTGCGAAGGCCGTCGCTTCTTCTTTGCCCTGGAGCGGTCGGATGCTCTGCTTGCGTCGATCCATGCGGCTCTTCAAGGCCGCGTAGCTGTGGCCGAGCTGCGCCTCGACCTCTCCCTCTCTCTCCTGCCCGTCATCGCGGAGCCGCTCCTCCATGTCGGGGGAGTAGGAGATCAAGAGCCCCAGGGGAGCCTTGCGTTCGGCGGCCTCGTCGTGGAGGGTGCGGAGATCGGTGAGGATGCGGGCGCGCTTGAGGTCGGAGTAGGTGTCGCGGAAGAGGTCTTCGAACTGATCCAGCAGGAGGAAGCAGACCCCCCAGGCGTCCACCGCGTAGCCCAGGCGGAGGATCTCGGCCAGCACCCAGATCAGCTCGCCCTCCCAGTCCAGGCGTCCGTGCATGCCGAGCTGCTTCAGCTCGCGCGGGGTCAGGTCTTCACGGAAGAGCCAGCGCGTGTAGAGCCTCGCTTGATCTTCACGCTCGATGAGGCTGCCCTGCTGCAAGGCTCGGAGCGTCCCGGCGAGCTGACCTTCTCCCTGGACGGGCTTGTCGTGCTCGGCGAGCGTCCAGAGGAGCGAGAGGACGCCATCGGGCGCCTTGGGCATCCAGGGCATCGGGCGCTGGCTCAACCCCTCCAGGATGAGCCCGCCGAGCGCTGTGGATCGATAGCCCTTCTGGGTCAGCTCGACCTTGAGGACGATGCGCTTGTCGGGGCTCGGCTGGCGAAGCTGCTCCTCCATAAAGGCGAGGAGGTGCGTCTTGCCGACCCCGACTGCGCCGCGCAGCGCGAAGCTGTCGGTGGTCTCTCGGGCCTCGACCTCCTGGAGCCACCTGGCGAGGTCGGAGAGCACCTCGCGGAGATGAGCCGTGTAGAAGGGGCGTGAGCGGTAGGAGTCGTAGGCGCCGTCGTTGAACGGGTTGCGGGGGAGCTTGAGCTGCGCCCACTGCGCCCTGGGTGTGTTGACGCGCGGCGTTTGCCCGAGGGTTTGAAAGATGTTGCTCAGATCGCCGGTCATGGTCGCCGCTCCAGAGTGCGGATAGGGAGCCCCCCAAGGTCCATGTAGGCCAGCGGGAAGGCGTCGAGCGTGAAGCCCTCCGTGTTGAGCTGGACCACCTGGGGAACGTTCAGGCTCGCGTCTACCGTCCCGCTCGCTCCTGGATGATAGTCGCTCTCGGGATGGAATTGCCAGTGAAGCTGGAGCGCCCGGACCAGTCGGGGCGGTGAGATCTTGAGTTCACGAAGCGCGTCGAGAAAGAGGGTCTTGACGGTGATGACGTCGCCGCGGGGAACGCGCGCGTTCAGCCAGCCCAGCAGCGCCTCCTCCGTGAGCCCCGCGCCGCCATACCACCAACCGCCGTCGATGTGAAGGAGCTGGCCGAGCGCCTGAGCGAGGCGGAGGCAGGACTTGTCGCGCTCCTTCAGGGTGTCGGGGAGCTGCGCCGCGCCGTGGTGTTCGCGCACCCAGATCGTGACGTCCCGATACGTCTGGATGCTGAGCAGCTCGCCGTGCAGCCCGTCGAGGTCGTTGGTGCGCCAGATCTGGCGGAAGCGTTCGATGCGCGCTCCTGGCTGCCACGGATCATCTGCGTCGGCGACCTCCAGGGCTCGAAGCAGCCTGGCGACCTCGACCGTCGGAGGAGTTGTATCCGCTCGCTCCAGGCAGAGGTCTTCCAGCGCGGAGAGGAAGTTGGAGACCCCGACATTGGGGCGCTTCGTCGATCGTAGGGGGGGCGCTTCGGCCTCGGTGAGCAGGATGCGTGGTGTCGCTTCGGCTCTGTCGTGGGAGGCTTCAGCGGGAGGGGTGGAGAGGAGAGCTTCAGGGAGAGGCGCCTCGGGTGCAGCGGGCTGTTGTGGAGGCTCTTGGGGCTCAGGTGCCGCCGGGGATTGTGGAGCAGGCGCCGCTGGAGCCTGTGCGACAGCCTGGGGCCACACGATCTCTTCCCAATGCAGGGTGGGGTTCGACCATTCGGAGGGGAGCGGACGTGTCCCGAGCCGCGCGTGGGCGAGCCGCCACGCCTTACCCTGGGCATGATCGCAGAGCACCAGCTCGTGGCACGCGGCGAGCAGCGTCCAGAGCAGCTCGCCGATCGGTCGCCGGGCCAGGGCGCCGAGCGTGCCTGCGCGGAGCCAGACCCCACGGGGCACAATGCGGGGAGACTCCTGCTGCGCAGGAGTCTGTGCTGCTCTCTCGGGGTGGGCGTAGAGGACGGAGTCTGCGCCCAGGACGTTGATAGCCGTTCGGGCCAGCCCCCGATCCGCGCAGAGGAAGATCACGCGGGTGTTGGCGGGCTGGGTGCGCATCAGATCGCGCGTGAGGTGGAGCATGAGGATGTCTGCGTCGGGCGACTTCCCTTCGGTGACATCGCCAGCGCGCCGCGCGTCATCGCGGACCTTGGCGAGCATAAGCGCCGCCTGATCCGGCGCGAGCCGATCGATGCTTACACCTGGCGGTGGGCGCTCGACGAGGCGTCTCGCTAGCGTAAACTGGACCATCTGGTGCCAGTGCTCCGCTCTCTTCATCTCGAACATCTCACGCCCGTTGCGATCTGCCCAGGCCATGATCTCCCGCTCGACGAGCGTCGAGGTGATCAAGTCCACGCGGCCTGGAAAGCGCGCGATGACCCAATGGGCGAGGCCATTGGCGAGGGCGCTGGTGTCACAGCAGAAGCGGAGGCGTCTGTGCTTGTCCTTCGCGAGATCGCGGAGCACTGCGCCGTCAATATCCGCTGGTGAGAGGAGGTCGCATGCCAGGAGGAGCTTGCTGAGACCTTCCCACCACTTCTGAGGGTTTGCCCCCTGAAGACCCCACGGGGTGGTCGTTGGAGGTTGTGCTACGCTGGTTTCATCGAACAGGAGTTTGACGGTCTGGGCTTCCAGACCATCAAGCTCAAGCAGCGGCAGATCCTGAGGTTGCTGGGGGTTGCGCCGGAGCACCACCGTGATTCGAGGCCCTTCCAGCTGCGCTCGAAGCAGCGCGTCCAGTCGCTCCAGCGGGATGAGCTGGGCCATCAGAACTCCTCCTCAACGCAGCCGATGCAGGTGTCCACGCTGCGCTCCTCAAGCAGCGCGCGCAGCGCGAGGGCGAGGACGACGAGGGGTGAGATGGGCGCCAGCTCCTGCTCTGCATCGGAGGCGTTGATGATCTCGCCCGCGCGCGGATAGGGGAAGGAGGTCATGCTGCGCGCAGCCGTGGAGAGGTGGGCCAGCGCCGCGAGCGTGAGCGAAGCCTGGTGGATGTCCTGGGGGTCGATGAAGGCTGGGCTGTTGGTGTCTGGGGCGGGGCTGGGGTTGGCCCCGCTCCATTGGTGGAGCTGGCGCTTGAGCGCTTCGGGGGTGTCGTCTGGGAGCGCGCTCAACGCCTCGCGCAGCAACCCCGGTGGGAGCTGTTGCAGGGCGCGTCCTTCCCAGTCCATGAGAGCCAGCGTCATGCGTGCAATCATCGTTACGTCCTCACCCCTCGTCGCTCGCGCCCGGCTCTTCGCCGACGTCCACGGCGCGTCGTCCGGGCTGCCGTTTGGAGGGTCGGACGCGCCGGGCCAGCTCGGGTTCGCCGTGGAGGCGGAGGAGATGGGCGAGGAGTCCCGCGGCTGCGGTGAAGGCGTCATCGAAGTCCCGCATGGCGACGTCTTTGGCGCGCTGGGTCTGCTCGGCCTCGCGTCGCTCGGTGGCGACGGCGCGGAGGGCGTCGCTGAGGCGGCTTCGGGCGTCGTCGAGGCGCGCCTGGAAGGGGGCCAGATCGAGGTGGAGGCCCTGGACGCGGGGTGCGCTGAGGTCGGCGTGGGGGAGGGCGCTGGCGACGGCGTCGGCCTGCTGGCTGAGGGCGTCGGGGAGGCGCTCGGGGGCGCGGGTGAGGTGAAGCGCCAAGGCCACCTCCGGGGGGTAGAGGCTGGTGATGAGGGAGCGGAGGTCCTGGAGCGCGGCGGTGCAAGCAGCTGCCGCCTCAGCGCGCTCGGCGCGTGGCGTGGCGTCGTCGGCTTGCTCGACGCGGTGGGCCAGATCGGCCGCTTCGAGGCGAGCGAGCGCCTGCATCATGAGGCGGGTGTGCAGGCGGACGAGGAGCGCGACGTCGGGGACGGCTTCGTCGGCTTCGAGCGCGCCAGCGAGCGCCTGTGAGGCGCGGGCGCCGAGGTTGGGCAGGTGGGTGAGGGCTGCGGCTTCCACAGCGCGGGCGCTGCGCGCCCGATCGGTCACTTGCTTGGAGGTCATGAGGCTCTCGCGGGCTTGAGTTATCAAGGAGCGCTCGCATCAACAGACGCCGCTCCTGCAAGGTGCAGCTTGAGACTACGCCACGCAGACCGCGCTGCCAACTGTTTTCTTGATAAAGCGCCCTTCGCGGCGCGCGCGCGCCCCGCTTGCAGCGCGCAGGTCGCCCAGGCGCGGCGCGGGAGGGGAGTTGCAGCCTGCAAGCCCCCTTCGGGGCCGGTGCGCGCGGGGTTTACGGCGTCGGGGTGGCCTGGCAGGGGTCGGGGCTGAGGTGCTCGCCGGGGAGGAAGCCCTCGACGTAGGCGCCGCCGGGCGCCCAGACGCCGAGGCGCGCCCAGGCGCCTTCGCAGGCGACGAGCTGCGCGGGCATGCCAGGGCCGACGTCGAAGGCGCAGGCGGCGCCTTGCCGTGGGGCGTCGCAGAGGCGGTCGGGCCGGGCGATGAGCTGGGTGGTGACGGCGGGCGCGGGCGCGGGCTGGGTGGTGAGGCCGGGGGCGTAGACCCAGCCCGCGCGCCCGACGAGGTCCTGGACGGGGGACTCCAGGACGCGGACGCGGATCCAGGCGTTGTAGGCGGGATCGACGGTAGAGGACTGGGTGCGCGAGGCGTCGGGATCATCGGCGGGGGTGCGGACGACGCGGGTGCCCGCCGGGAGGAGGTAGCCGGGCTTGCCGAGGAAGGCCGCGCGGACGTCGAGGGGCGCTTGCTCGCCGGGCTGCTGCTCGACGATGGCAAGCTCCTGGGCGGCGGCGGCCTGGACGCCGTGGGGCCAGGTGAGATCGACGCTGGGCCGGGTGGGCGCGGGGCAGGCCGCGAGGAGGAGGGCGACGACGGGGAGGAGGGCGGCGAGCTTGGACACGGTGGGCTCCTGGGGCAGGTGGCGACGCGTTGGAGGGCGCGCGCTTTTGTTGTATCGTGCAGCCTGCGGACAAGGGAAGGGCCTTGGGTTCGAGCGAGGAGGAGGCGGCTCATGTGGGGACGGATCGCGCAGGTGACGCTGCACCGGCAGGGGATGGCCTGGGTGCGCCGGGTGGTGCAGGTGCAGGGGAGCGCGCGGCTGACGCAGCGCTTTCCGGCCGACGGGGTGGAGGTGCTGCTGCGGAGCCTGAGCGTGGAGGATCGCGGCGGGGGCTACCTGGCTGGGATCACCTACCCCGCCGGGGAGGAGGGCGCGGGGGAGCGGGAGGTGACGCTGGAGGTGCGCGGCGAGGGGGAGCGGGAGGTGCAGATCGCGTACGCGCTGGCGCTGCCGGCGTGGCGGGTGACGTATCGGCTCCAGGTGGACACGCGGGCGCGGACGGTGACGCTCTGGGGGTTCGCGCAGCTGGTGAACCTGAGCGGTGAGGCGTGGAGCGAGGTGGGGTTGAGCCTGGTGGGGGGGCAGCCGCTGACGCTGCGGAGCAGCCGCTACGATCCGACGACGGGCGCGGGCGGCGAGGCGCAGCGGGCGGCGGCGCCGCCGCAGGCGAGCGCGACGACGACCTTCCACCGGCTGCGCCGGGAGGGCGCGTCGTCTCGCCGGGACATGTCGATGACGTTCGTGGTGGAGTCGGAGCCCGGCGGCCGGGAGGCGGAGGCGCCGCAGCGGCTGGACGTGGCGACGCCGGTGTCGGTGCCCTCGGGGAGCGTGGCGCTGGTGCCGATCCTGCGGCGGACGCTGGCCGACGCGCCGCTGGTGGGGCTGCTGGAGGAGGGCGCGCGGAGCGGTCATCCGCTGCTGGCCGCCCGGCTGCGCAACGACACGCACCTGACGCTGGAGGCCGGCCCGACGACGGTGCTGGTGGACGGCGCCTGGGCCGGGGAGACGCTGCTGGAGCGGATGGCCCCCGGCGAGGAGCGGCTGATCCCGTTCGCCGTGGAGGCCGCGTGCCAGGTGGAGGTGGAGTTTGGCGCGAGCCCCGAGCGTGAACAGTCGTTGACACCGGGGCGCGGCTACCTCTTCCACTCGACCCGCACCCGCGACGTGACGACCTGGAGCGTCCGGACCAGCCCCGGCGCCCTCATCGAGCGCCTCTACATCGACCACACCAGCGACCGTCACGCCGAATACCTCGACTCGCCGGAGCCCGCCGCGCGGCTGGCGGGGGTGGATCGCTTCGAGGTCCCGCTCCTGCCCGGCGGTCGCGGGCGCCTCGCCTTGACCCAGCGCCGCACCCAGACCGAGACGCTCTGGGTGACGCCCGAGCAGAGCCGCGAGCACCTGGAGCTGGCGCGTCGCCTGGGCGCCGATCCCGCGGTGGTCGAGGCGCTGGCGCTCCTGGTGGACATCGCGGGCGCCATCTCCCAGCACCGGGCGGAGCGCGCCCGGCTGGACGAGCGCTGCGCCGCCCTCAGCCGCCAGGTCGCCCGCCAGCGCAAGGCGCTGGAGGTCCAGGAGGAGGACGATCCGGCGCGGGTCGCGGAGCTGCGCCTCGACGAAGAGGCGCTCCAGCAGGCCCAGGAGCAGCGCCACGCCGCCGATCGGCAGGTCCAGGAGCACAAGCTCCACTTCCGCGACGAGGCCGTCCGCTGGCTCGGCGAGGCCTGACGGCGGCGTTCACAGCGCCACCTGTCAACGCCGGTTCACACCCGGCGGCGCCGCCGCCCCGCCCTCCCCTCCCCACCTCCGCCCCACCTCGTCACCTCCGGGCTCCGAGCCTCCTTCAAGCACCTGGCACGCTCCTCGCTTTATAGGGCGAGCGTGAGGCCGGGTGACCTTGTGGTGAGGTCACGGACCCGTGTTCCCAGGCCCCTTGGGGTCCACCTGCCCGGCAACACCGCAAGACATCCGCCGCCACAAAGCGGCACCCCCCGAAGCGGGATGCACCAGGGAACCACCTGTGCATCCAGCTTCCATTTCTTGGCCCGGTACCCCCCCCGCCCCCTTTACTCCTGTTTGGTATGCGAACTGGTGTTTAGGGGGCCGGTCCCCCCCGTGTGGGCAACCCCCCCGGGGGGGTAACGTGTGGCTTGCTGGGCATGAGTAACGCCCCCGGT
>CAUJGC010000277.1 GCA_963169075.1 Myxococcota bacterium | reverse complement strand
GCGAAGGCATTTCAACGAGTTACTCATGCGACGCCTTTTCTCCCAACTCGGCCTTGACCCCGAATCCGAAAAAATACGGCCCGTCTTTGACGAGCTACGTCAACTCGGGAGTCTTGCCGCATGAAACTGACCGGACCATTGTAACATCGTCGGCTGCTCCTGGGGGTCGATCACCGCTGCGCGGCGCTACCTGGGAGTGTACGGTGAGGCGACGGGTTTGGGTAGGCTGATGCGGCAACCCCCCCGGCTGCGTAACCGCCGACTCCGCTTCGCTTCATCGGCGGAACGCAGCCGGTCCCCCCCGTGACGGGGGGACACCGACGGGTCGCTGGGGGCGCGGGGGCGACGGGTCGCTGGGGCGACGAGACACGACGGGTGGCGAGCGAGCGCAGCGAGGCGAGCGAGCCACAGGCGAGCGAGGATCATGTCGGTGCCCCCCCGTCACGGGGGGGGCCGGGGGCGATAGTCTGGCCGAGCAGGCCAGACGTTACGCCCCCGGGGGGGTCACCGCTGCTTCTGTCCCAGGGTGGACCACATGGATCGGGCGAGGTCGAGGAGGCTCTGGGCCTGGTCGTGTCGTCCGTGCTGCTGCATGAGGAGGCCGAGCTGTTCGAGGGGGCGGGCGTAGTCGGGGTCGGAGATGTTGTGTCGCTGGGAGTGATCGAGGGCGGCGTGGATGTGGGGTTCGGCGTCGTCCCAGCGTCCCTGGAGGGCGCGGAGCCAGGCGATGTTGGTGTGGAGCCCCAAGGCGAGGTAGGGGTGGTGGAGGTCCTGGGTGGCCTCCTGGACGCGGAGGAGGGTCTGCTCGGCCTTGTCGAGCTTGCCGTGGGAGAGGGCGGTGAGGCCGAGGTTGGTGAGGGCGATGGCGGCGTCTACGCGGGCGCCGAGGGAGTTGAAGGTCTCCCAGGCGCGCTGGTAGCAGCGCTCGGCGACCTGGAGGTTGCCCTTGAAGCGGGCGACCTCACCGAGGCCGTTGAGGCAGGAGGCGACGGCGTGTCGGTCCCCCAGCTGCTCGAAGCGGTTGCGCGCGTCGGAGAAGAGCTGGGCGGCGTGGTCGAGGTCGCCGCGGGCGCGGGCGAGCTGGGCGAGGTCGCGGAGGCAGGTGGCGACGCGTCGCCGGTCGTCGAGGATCTCCCAGGCCTCGCGGGCGCGGGTCATGAAGTCTGCGGTCCTGGCGGGATCGCCGCGGAGGCGGGCGACCTCCGCGAGGAGGTGGAGGGCGTCGGCGCGGCTGAAGGCGTCGGCGTGGGAGGAGGCGTCGTCGAGGGCGAGGTGTCCGAGCTCTTCGGCGGTGTCGTAGTCGCCTTCGTCCCAGGCGCAGCGTCCGAGGAGGATGCGTGAGGCGGTGATCCAGGTGAAGGCCTGGGCCTCGATGGCGAGCTGGAGGGATTTCTTGAGGAAGCGGACGGCGGTCTTCTGCTGCCCGAGCTGGCGGAAGGTGCGGCCGAGGCCGAGGGTGGCGCGGAGGATCTCCTGGCGCGCGTCGGGCTCGTGGCGGGCCCAGCGGGGTGAGGCGTCGAGGGCTTCGAGGAGGAGGTGGATGGCGGGCGGGTCGAGGGGGGGCGGGTTGTCGGGGGTCAGCTCGAAGAGGGGCTGTCCCTCGAAGAGGGCGAGCTTGAGGAGGGTGGCGTAGCCGTGCTGGGCTTGTCGGAACTCTCCGAAGCCCTCGTAGAGGCCGCCGAGGCGCCGCGCGATGGTGAGGGGGAGGGTGCGGAGGTCGGCCAGGTTGAGGTCGCGGGTGAGGGCGGCGGCTTCGAGGTAGAGGCGCGTGGCGTCGCGGAGCCGGTAGGAGGCGCGGGCGGCGTTGGCGGCCAGGAGGATGAAGTCGAGGGCGGCGCGGTGCTCGCTGGCCTGGGTGAAGTGGTGGGCGATGTCCTGGGCGGCCTGCTCCAGGCGGTCGCGGTAGACGTGTTTTTTGGCGAGGGCGGCGAAGCGGTGGAGGCGCTTGAGGGTGCGGGGGGCCTGGAGGCTCTCCAGGATGACCTCGCGGAAGAGGCCGTGGTGGAAGGTGAGCTGGTCGTCGGTGCGCCCCTTGACGTGGACGAGGACGGACTCCAGGAGGAGGGTGTCGATGGCGCTGTCGAGGGCCTGGAGGGCGGGCTGGTTCTCTTCGAGGCGGAGCAGCTCCGCGAGGGCCTCGAAGGGGAAGCGGGAGCCGAGGACGGCGGCGCGGAGGAGCAGCTCCTGGAGGTGCAGCTCGGGGGGGTAGCGGTGCTGGAGCTGCTCCAGGCGGAGGAGGAGGAGGTCCGCCAGCGAGGGCGGGACGCGGTGGATGTCGTCGGGGTCGCCCTGGAGGGTGAAGGCGTGGGCCTTGGGGTCCCAGGCGATGAGGCGCTCCTGGTGGAGGAAGTGGAGGAGCTGGACGAGGTGGAGGGGGTTGCCCTGGGAGCGGAGGGCGACCATGCGGGCCAGCTCGGGGGAGGGGGGGAGGATCTGCTGGATGAGGTCGAGGCAGGCGGCCTCGTCGAGGCGTTCGAGCTGGATGCGGGTGACGGTCTCTCCGGCGTAGCGGGCGAGGCGGCGGATGCCGGAGTGGAGGCGGGGGTTGTTGTGGAGGTCCTCGGCGCGGATGGTGCCAGCGACGACGAGGTTACAAGGTCGATATCGGAACTCCACGGCGAGATATTCGAGCAGCTCTGCGAGATCCGAGCCGGCCCAGTGGATGTCGTCGAGGAGGAGGAGGATGGGCTGGGCGCGCGAGGCGCGCTCCAGCACGCGGACGAGGAGGGCGAAGAGGGCGTCCTGGTGGTCCTTGTTGCGGGAGGAGGGGGCGTCGGCGGGGCGCATGAAGGTGGTGAGGGCCTCGGCGTCGTGGGGGTCGTCGAGGCCCCAGGCGCGGAGCTTCTCCATGACGGCGTCCTGGGCCTGGGGCCTGCGGAGGGCGCGGACGCCGAAGAGGGTCTCCAGGGCGTCGCGGAGCCCGCGGAGTCCGTCGCCGGAGTCGCGGAGGAAGGCGCCGGTGAGGCTGGTGAGCTGCCCGGCCTCCGCGAGGCTCTCCTGGAGGGAGGTGACGAGCTTGGTCTTGCCGATGCCGGCCTCGCCGGAGATGAGGACGACCTGGCCGACGCTCTCGTTGACGCAGCGCTCGACGGCGCGCTGGATCTGGGCGCGCTCGTCGCTGCGGCCGACGAGGGGGACATCGAAGCGGACGGTGGGGGGTGGGGGCAGCTCGGCGGCGGGCGGGGGGTGCGCGGCGGGTGGGATGGAGGGGATGACGGCCTGGGCGCGGGCGTTGGGGTCGGGGAGGGTGCCGGCCTCGGGGAGGGTGGTGCGGGCCTCGCGGGAGCGTCGGACGCGCTGCTCGGGCGGGGGCGAGTCGTTCTGGCTCAGGAGCCAGGCGTCGAGGAGGGTGGCGGCCTCGCGGAGGGCGGTGCGCAGCTCGGCGGCGGAGGGGTAGCGGTCGCCGGGGCGCTTCTGGAGGCAGCGCCTGGCGACGGCGCGGAGGGCCTGGGGGACGTAGACGCCCGGCGGGGAGGTGAGGTTGGGGAGGGGGGAGGTGACGTGGCGCACCATGATGTCGAAGGGGGTCTCGTCGGGGGCCTCGGTGGCGTAGGGGTGGTGCCCGGTGAGGCCTTCGAAGAGGATGACGCCGAGGGAGTAGAGGTCGGCGGCCTGGGTGATGAGGCGCTCGCCGCGGGCCTGCTCGGGGGACATGTAGAGGGGGGTGCCGACGACCTGTCCGGAGGCGGTGTCGCCGGGCTCGTCGGGGAGGTTGTCGTGGACGCGGGCGATGCCGAAGTCGACGAGCTTGACGAGCTGGGGCATCTGGTGGACCTCCTGAGCGGTGGGGAGGTCGCTGGTGCCGGGCTTGTAGCTGATGAGGATGTTGTCGGGCTTGAGGTCGCGGTGGATGACGCCGCGGGCGTGGGCGTGGGCGTGCGCGGCGAGGATGGGGTCGAGTGCGGCGAGGAGGTGCTGGGGGGTGAGGCCGGTGTCCATGAGCCAGGTGAGGGGGAGGCCCTCGACGAACTCCATGGCGAGGAAGAGGGTGCCGTCGTCTTCGGTGCCGAAGTCGAAGACGGTGGCGATGTTGGGGTGGTTGAGGGCGGCGACGGCGCGGGCCTCGCGGGTGAAGCGCCGTCGGATGGCGTGGTTCTGTGAGAACTCGGGTTGGAGGACCTTGAGGGCGACGGTGCGGCCGAGGGGCTCCTGCACCGCGCGGTAGACGGCGCCCATGCCGCCGAGGCCGACCTGCTCCAGGATGCGGTAGCGTCCTCCGCCGAAGGTGGGGAAGGTGGGTGTTGGGTTGCTCAAGGTGGGGCTCCGGGGAACGCGCGTGGTGGGTGAGGCGCCACGCCAGCGTGGGGCATGGTAGCGCGAAGCGCGGGGCGGGTCCATGCCCGATCCGCAGGGAGTCGTCAAGCGGCTGCGCGGCCTGGCCTGGAGGTCCTGGGGGGCGCCGCTGGGGTGGAGGCGCCCCAGCGTTGAAGCGCTGGCGAAAGGGGCTTGACGTGCTACGTCGCGGTAGGTTAGCGTAGGAGCGTGCTGCTGTGTTCATATCGCAGGTAACTGGGTGAGCGGAGCGGGCAGTAGGGAGCAGGCTCGGCTTAGCCCGACCTGGGGCCGTGTGCGGGGGTGTATCCTCAAGGCGCGCGCGGGGCACATCAATACGGCGTCACTCCCACAGGAGTGGAGTGAACGACGCCCATGGAGTCAAGAGATCGATGTCTATGAAGCTCTTCGTTGGCGGATTGAGCTGGGGTACTGACGACAACCGCCTGCGTGAGGCCTTTGAGGAGTTCGGAGATATCCTGGACGCGAAGGTGATCACGGATCGGGAGACGGGTCGGAGCCGCGGCTTTGGCTTCGTGACCTTCGCGGAGGCTGCCGACGCCCGCGAGGCGGTCGAGCAGATGAACGGCGCCGAGCTGGATGGCCGCTACCTGAACGTGAACGAGGCCCGGGATCGTCAGGAGCGCAGCGGTGGCGGCGGCGGTGGCGGCGGCGGGCGCGGCGGCTACGGCGGTGGCCGCGGCTACGGCGGCGGCGGCGGCGGTGGTTACGGCGGCGGCGACCGCAGCGGCGACCGCGGCGGCTACAGCAACGACCGCGGCGGCTACAGCACCGACCGCGGCGGCTACGGCGGCGGCGGCAACGACCGCGGCGGCGACCGCGGCGGCTACGGCGGCGGTGACCGCGGCGGTCGCGGCGGTCGCGGCGGCGACCGCGGCGGCGACCGCTGGTGAGCTGACGCGCGTGAGCGCGCGGTGAGGGTCGGCAGCCGAGAGGCTGCCGGCCCTCGCTGCTTGGGGGGAGTTGCCTGGTGTGGGGGGATCTGATAGGGGACGCAGCAGCGTCGGGGGCAGGCCACAGTCGAGCGAAGTCGAGCGAAGGAAGCCAAGATGTCGAGCGTCAGCACGAAGCCAGCGAAGGGGATGCGGGACTTTCTGCCGGAGGATGTCCGGCGCCGTGAGTATGTGGTCGGGATCATCCGGGAGGTGTACGAGGCGCACGGCTTCGAGCCGCTGGAGACGCCCACGCTGGAGAGCATCGAGACGCTGCTGGGGAAGTACGGAGACGAGGGGAACCAGCTGATCTTCCGGGTGATGAAGCGCGGCGCGCAGCTTCAGGAGGCGCTGGAGGGCGGGGGCGGCGAGGACGCCATCGCGGATCTGGGGCTGCGCTACGATCTGACGGTGCCGCTGGCGCGGGTGGTGGCGGAGTATGGGGGGAAGCTGCCGCCGATCTTCAAGCGCTACCAGATCCAGCCGGTGTGGCGGGCGGATCGACCGGCTCGCGGTCGATTCCGGGAATTTTATCAGTGCGACGTGGACGTGGCGGGGACGACAAGCCTCGCGGCGGAGGCCGAGGTGATGAGCGCCGTGTCGATGGCGCTGGATCGGCTGGGCTTCGAGGAGGCGCGGATCCGGCTGAACCACCGGGGGGTGCTCTTCGGGCTGATCGAGGCGGCAGGCGTGCCGGCGTCGCTGGCGGTGGACGCGCTGGTGGCGGTGGACAAGGTGGACAAGATCGGCTGGGAGGGGGTGGCCGCGGAGCTGATGGAGCGCGGGATCGCGGCGGCGGCGGTGGCGGCGCTGGAGCCGCTCCTGGGGTTGAAGGGCGCGGACGCGGCGGCGACGCTGGCGGCGCTGGAGGGGGCGCTGGCGTCGGTGCCGAAGGGGCTGGAGGGTGTGGCGGCGCTGCGCGAGCTGCTGGCGCTGGCGTCGTGCAGCGGCGCGGGGCGCCGGGTGGAGGTGGATCCGTACCTGGCGCGGGGGCTCTCGTATTACACGGGGGCGATCTTCGAGATCGCGAGCCCGTTCCTGGCGGGGAGCCTGGGCGGCGGGGGTCGCTACGACGGGCTGGTGGGGATGTTCTCGGGGCGGGACGTGCCGGCGGTGGGCTTCAGCCTGGGGCTGGAGCGGCTGATCGTGATCATGAGCGAGCGCGGGATGTTCCCGGCGGCGCTGGCGCCGTCGGCGGTGCTGGTGGCGGTGATGGGATCGAGCCTGGAGCGCGCGGCGCGGCTGGCGGCTGACCTGCGGGCGCAGGGGGTGCGGGTGGATCTCTACCCCGAGCACGCCAAGCTGGGCAAGCAGCTCAAGTATGCGGAAGGACGAGGGATTCGCTTTGTGGCGATCTGTGGCTCCTCCGAGGAGGAGGTGGGTGTGGTCACCCTCAAGGATCTCCAGAGCGGGGCGCAGGTGCAGCTCCCCCGCGCAGAGGTCGGGGGCTGGCACCGCGCCCAGTAGCTGGCATGGCGGCGGAGGTGGGGTGAAGCGGCTGTTGTGGATCGTGGCGGTGCTTGGGATGGGGAGCCCCGTCGCAGCCCAGGAGCTGGACGCGAGCGAGGTGGTGCGCCGTGTCCAGGCCCACAACCCGGAGGTGGCGCGGAGCCGGATCGCGATCCGCCAGGCCCAGGCCACCCTCCGCAGCGAGGACGCCCTCCTGGCCCCCGTCTTCTCCAGCGGCGCCACCTACGTCCACAGCGACGAGCCCACCCAGGGGCTCTTCGAGAACGGCCTCCGCATCTCCGACACCCTCCAGCTCCAGGCGCAGCTCACCCGGCGGCTCCGGTGGGGGACGGACCTGACGCTGGCCTGGCAGGCCTCGCGGCTCCAGATCGTGCAGCCCTTCCAGCTCCCCGGCGGCGGTCGCGACGTCAACACCATCGGCCCCAACTGGGACGAGCGCCTCACGTTCACCCTCCGCCAGCCCCTCCTCCGTGGCTTCGGCGCCGAGCTCAACACCCTCAACGTCCAGAGCGCCGCCGTCCAGCTCGACCAGGCCGAGGTGGAGGAGCGGCGGCAGGCCGCCGCGGCGCTCCTCGACGCCCTCACCCGCTACACGGAGCTGGTCTACGCCTCCCGCGACCTCGCCTTGCGCGGGCGCCAGCGCGAGCTGCTCCTCCAGCAGCGCGACGCCACGGCCGCCCTCGTCGAGGCCGGGCGCGTGGCGGCCACCGAGCTGGACGTCCTCGATCAGCGCCTCCTCACCCTCGAAGAGGGGCAGCTCGCGGCCCAGCAGGAGCAGCGCCGCCTCGCCAGGGCGCTGCTCCTGCTCCTTGGGGAGCCCGCGCCGCCTGCTGCGCCGACCCTCACCGCCCTGGAGCTGCCGGCGCTGCCGCCGCTCCCCCTCGACGCCGAGGCGCTCACCCAGGCCGCCTGGGAGAGCAGCCCCGAGCTGCGCTCCCTCGACGCGCAGCTGGAGGGCCAGCGCCTCCAGCTGGTCGAGGCCCGCGACGCGACCCTCCCGCAGCTCGACCTCACGGCCACCGTCGGCCAGCGCGGCCTCTCCAGCGACGGCCTCCTCGACGCCACCGAGCAGGTCCTCGGCCTCAAGGCCGGCGTCGCCTCCGCAGGCGTCACCCTCCAGATCCCCCTGGACAACGACCGGGCCGAGCAGCGCCTCACCGCGACCCGCATCGCCGTCGAGGGGCTGGAGCAGCGCCGCGACACCCTCCGCCGCCAGCTCGCCGCCCAGGTCCGCGACGCCCTCGACGCCGCCCTCACCCAGCAGCGCCGCCGGGAGATCACCGCCCGCGCCGCCGACCTCGCCTCGCGCAACCTCGACGCCGAGCGGGCCCGCTTCCTGGCGGGCCGCTCCACCAACCAGGCCGTGCTCTCCTTCCAGGCCGATCTGGAGGCCGCGCAGCTCCGCCAGCTCCGCGCCGAGGTCGATGAGGTGCTCGCCATGTTGCAATTATTATACATAACCAATAGAATTATGGATATATGAACGCGACGCTGGAGACAGGGGCGCGCTGGCTCCCGGCGTGGGCGGTGCGCCGCCCGGTGACGGTGCTGATGATCTTCGCGGCGCTGGCGGTGCTGGGTGCGGTGGCGTACCTGCGGATCCCGCTCCAGCTTTTGCCGTCGGGGTTCACGCCGCCGTTCCTCTATGTGTCGATCCCGGCGCGTCCGGCGCCGCCGAGCGATCTGGAGGCGTCGGTGGCGATCCCGGCGGAGGAGGCGCTGGGGACGGTGCGCCAGGTGCGCCGGATGCGGACCCAGGTGTCCTCCAGCCGGGTCAACGTGCTGCTGGAGTTTGAGGACGGGGCCGACATGGACACGGCCTACGGCCAGGTGCGGGATCGGCTGGATCGTGCGCGGGGGCGGTGGCCGCGGGACGTGTCGGAGTACTTCATCTGGAAGTACAACCCCGCCAACGAGCCGGTCTTCTGGCTCGGGGCGGTGCTCCCGGCGGCGGAGTCGGCGGGGGCGGGGGATGAGGCGGCGCTGCTGGAGTCGAAGCTGATCCGCCGCCTGGAGCGCGTCCCCGGCGTCTCCCAGGTGGAGGTGAACGGCTCGCCGGAGCAGCAGATCGCCGTCGAGGTGGACGAGGTGCGGGCCAACGAGGCCGGGGTGGGGGTCTACGGCGTCGTGGAGCGCCTCCAGGCGGACAACTTCGCGCTGCCCGCAGGCGAGGTGGAGTCGGGGGGGCGTCGGCTGCCGCTGCGGGTGGTGGCGCGCTTCGAGGATCTGGAGGCGGTGCGGGCGGTGCCGATCAACCCGGCGGGGGTGACGCTCGGGGAGGTGGCGACGGTGCGCTGGGCGCCGCGGGCGGAGGCGCCCTCGGTGTATCGGATCAACGGGCGCCGGGGGGTGGTGCTGGAGGTGTTCAAGGAGTCCGAGGCGAACACCGTGGAGGTGTGCGCGGCGGTGCGGGAGGTGGTGCGCTCGGGGGACCCGGCGCTGGCGGGGTTCGAGTTTGTGGAGTTCTTTGATCAGGGGCGCCACATCGAGCGCTCGCTGGAGAACCTGGAGGAGACGGCGCTCTGGGGGGGGCTCTTCGCGCTGATCGTGCTCTTCGCGTTCTTGCGGCGGGGGGGGATGACGCTGACGATCACGATGGCGATCCCGGTGAGCCTGCTGATGACGCTGGTGGTGATGTATTTTTCGGGGATCACGCTGAACGCGCTGAGCTTGATGGGGCTGATGCTCTCGGTGGGGATGGTGGTGGACAACGCCATCGTGGTGGTGGAGAGCATCCAGCGGGAGCGCCAGGCGGGGCGGAGCCCGCGCGAGGCGGCGGTGGAGGGGGCGGGGCAGGTGGCGCTGGCGATCCTGGTGGCGACGAGCACCTCCATCGTGGTCTTTTTGCCGCTGATCCTGATGAGCGGGAGCCAGACGTTGAGCTTCTACCTGGGGCGGATCGGGTATCCGGTGTGCGTGGCGCTGGCGGCGTCGCTTGGGGTGGGGCTGGCCTTGATCCCGCTGGCGACGACGCTGCGCCTGGGGGGAGCGGACAAGCCGCCGCCGCGGCTGCCGCTGGTGGAGCGGCTGGAGGGGGCGTATGGGCGGGCGCTGGGGTGGTGCCTGCGGCGCCGGGCCGACATGGCGCTGCTGACGCTCCTGCTTTTGGCGTCGGTGGCGTGGCCGATGGGGCGCTTGAAGGAGACCGACGGGCTGGGGGGCAACCCCAACGACATGCGGATCTACGCCGAGTTCGCGGAGACGACGCGCTTTGAGGAGCGCGACGCCTGGCTCCAGCAGGCCGAGGCGACCCTCCAGGCCCACGCCGAGGAGCTGGGCGCGGAGCAGCTGCTGGTGCGGATGCGCCCGGCCTCGACCCAGGCGCGGCTCCAGATCTTCCTGAAGGACCCGGAGGCGCGCCAGGAGCAGGACAAGGCGGTGCTGGCGGAGCGGGCGATGGCGCTGCTGCCGCCCGCGCCGGGGGTGCGGCTCTCGACGCGGTGGGGTGAGGGGGAGGGCGGGTCGTCCTCGGTGCAGGTGGCGCTGCGGGGCCCGGACTCCGCGAAGCTGGCGGAGCTTGGGGAGGAGCGGGCGCGGCGCCTGCGGCAGCTCCCCGGGGTGGTGAGCGCGGAGCCTGCGACGGAGGACGCCACGACGCGGGAGCTGCACCTGGCGGTGGAGCGGGAGGTGGCGCGGCGCTGGGGGCTGACCCCGGCGGTGGTGGGGGGCTCGGTGGACTACGCGCTGCGGGGGCGTCGCCTGCCGGACTTCCACGCGCCCGACCGGGAGGTGGAGCTGGTGGTGCTGGGGCCGCCCTCGCGGCGGACCTCGCTGGAGGCGCTGGAGGACTTCGCGCTGCCGTCGCCGCTGGCGGGCCGGGGCGGCGTGCCGCTGGGGGGGGTGACGACCTCCTCGGTGGCCTCGGGGTATCCGTCGATCCTGCGGGAGGATCGCGCCACCGTGCTGGAGATCACCGTGGTGCCCGAGGGGGATGATCTGGCAGGGCTCTGGGCCGACATCGAGGGGGTGCTGGCGACCTTCGAGCTGCCGCGCGGCGTCTCGGTGGGCGGCGGCGAGCGGGTGGCGCGCCTGAAGCAGAACAAAAGTGAGCAGAATTTTGCTGTTATAATGGCTGTTTTGTGTGTGTTTTTGTTGATGGGGGTGCTCTTTGAGTCGTTTGTGCTGCCGTTCTCGATCCTGGTGTCGATCCCGTTCGCGTTCGTGGGGGTGTACTGGACGCTCTATGCGACGGGGACGAGCTTCGACGTGATGGCGGGGGTGGGGCTGGTGATCTTGATCGGCGTGGTGGTGAACAACGCGGTGGTGCTGGTGGATCGGGTGAACCAGAACCGCGCGGCGGGCCTGGGCCGGGAGGAGGCCATCGTGGAGGCGGGGCAGAGCCGGCTGCGCCCGATCCTGATGACGGCGCTGACGACGATCTTCGGGCTGGTGCCGATGGCGGCGGGTCGCTCCTCGCTGATCGGGATCCCGTACGCGCCGCTTGGGCGGACGCTGATGGGGGGGATGGTGGCCTCGACGCTGCTGACCCTCTTTGTGGTGCCGCTGTGCTATACCTTCTTTGATGAGGCGCGGCAGGCGGGCCAGAGGCTGTGGTGGCGTCTGACGCGGCGCAGCGGCGGAGGAGAGGCGGGTGAAGGATGATCCGGCGTGGCCCTGGGCGCTGGCGTTGAGCGTGGCAGGGCCGCTGGCCCTCTATGCGTGGACGGCCTCGCCTGGGGCGTACTGGCTGGACTCCAGCGAGCTGGTGGCGGGGGTGTGGAGCGCCGGGGTGCCGCATCCGCCGGGCCATCCGCTCTATGTGGCGTCGTCGCAGGTGGCGGCGGTGTGGCCCTGGGGGAGCGCGGCGCTGCGTGTGGCGTGGATGTCGGCGCTGGCGACGGCGGGGGCGTGCGGGCTGCTGGCGGCGGTGGTGCGCGGGTGGTGCCTGCGGCGCGGGGTTGGGGCGTGGGGGAGCGCCCTGAGCGGGCTGGCCGGGGCGTGGCTGGTGGGCGGCAGCTACGCCCTCTGGTTTCAGGCGATCCGCGCCGAGGTCTACGGCCTGCACCTCCTGATCGCCGCCGCGCTGGTCTGGCTCATCAGCGGCCTGGAGTGGCAGGCCGCCCGCCAGGAGCCGCTGGACGTGCGGCGCCTCTACGGCGCCGGGCTGGCGGCGGGGCTCGGGCTGGCAAATCATCACTATCTGACTGTTTTTGTTCTGGTTCCTGTGCTCTGCTGGGCGCTGGCGCGTGGCGCGGCGCGGCGGCTGCTGGGCTCGCGGCGCGGCGCGGCGGCGGTGGGGTGGGGGGCGCTTGGGCTGGGGGTGTATGCGTGGCTGCCGGTGGCGTCGTCGCGCGGGCCGTGGGTGGACTGGGGGCGCCCGGTGACGTGGGAGCGCTTCGTGTGGGTGGTGACGGCGCAGGCGTTCCAGAAGACGCTGGGTCGTGCGGCGGAGGTGGATGTGGGGGTGCTGGCGTCGGATCTCTTCGGGCAGCTGGCGCGCCAGCTGACGCCGGTGGGGCTGGTGGTGGGGCTGGCGGGGCTGGTGGGGGCGAGCTGGCGGGGGGGCTGGCGCGGGTGGGGGCTGCTGGTGGGCGGGTGGCTGGTGGGCAACCTGGCGACGCAGGCGCTCTTCAACTTTGATCCGTTCAACCCGGACGTGCACGGGTATTTTGCGCTCTCGGTGTGGCTGCTGGGGCTTGGGGCGGGGTGCGGGGTGGGGCTGGCGTGGTCGGCGGCGGCGGAGCTGGCGACGCAGGGGCCGGTGTCGGCGCGGGTGGGGCGCTGGACGGGGCCTGCGGCGACGGCGGCGGCGCTGGGGCTCGCGGGGTTGAGCGTGTGGCTCGGGTGGCGCGAGGCGAGCCGCGCGCGCTTCTATGACGTGGAGGTGGTGAACCAGGCCCTCCTGGGCGGGGTGCCGGAGGGGGCGGTGGTGCTGACCTCGAACTACAAGACGATCTTCAACCTCTGGTTCGCGCAGGGGGTGCAGGGGCGTCGGCTGGACGTGGCGGTGGTGCATCGGAACTTCCTGGAGCAGCCCGCCTACCGGGAGGAGGTGGCGTCGCGTCACCCGGAGGTGCTTGGGGCGGCCGGGGAGGGCAACCGGCTGGACGTGGCGGGGCTGCGGGCGCTGGCGGCGCGCCGCCCTGTGCTGCTGGAGTACGACGTGAACGTGGAGGACGGGGTCCTGCCCTGGCTGGAGCCCTCGGGGCTCCTCTTCCGGGTGGTGCCGGCTGGGGCGCCTGCGGGCGCGCTGCCCGAGGAGGTGGTGCGCCGCCAGGTGGGGGCCTGGGAGGAGCTGGAGGCGGCGCTGGCGGCGGCGCAGGACCCGGAGGGGGGCGGCGTGGATCTGGAGACGCGGCGCTACCTGGTGTGGTCGCACTATTTGACGACGGTGGCGCTGGTGCGGCAGGGTCATCCCAGGCTGGCGCGCTTCCACCTGGAGCGGGCGTTGGCATGGAACCCGGCGGCGCCCGAGCTGCGCGCGCTGCGAGAGACGTTGGACGGTCAGGAGGCGCGATGAGGTTCTGGACGAAGCGGCAGGGGTGGCTTGGCGTGGCGGCGCTGGTGTGGGCGCTGGCGGCCTGGGGGTGCAGCGACGAGGCGGCAGCGCCAGGATCGGAGCAGGCGGAGGCCGTCGAGGACGCGGGCGGGGACGAGGCGGACAGCGGCGTCGGGGCGGAGGAGGTCGGCGAGGAGGCGGACGCGGCGGAGGGGCCGCCGCAGCGCGAGCTGCCGCCGGGGCCTTGGGAGGTGACCGAGCCGGGCCACTACGGCGTCGGCTCGATGAGCGAGCGGGTGACGTACACGACGCAGGGCGGGGTGGAGCGCACGCTGCCGGTGATGATCTGGTATCCCAGCCGGGATGAGGGGCTGGAGCGGCCGGACGGCGTGCGCCCGGTGGCGCGTGGCAACGCGACCTTCGGGGTGGAGGGGCAGGCGCCGGTGCTGCTCTTCTCCCACGGGAGCGGCGGGGTGCCCAACCAGAGCCTCTTCTGGACCAACCACTTCGCGAGCCACGGCTGGATCGTCATCGCGCCGAGCCACACGGGCAACGATCGCCCCGGCGAGCCCATCGACGTGAACTTCTTCATCTGGCGCCCCGAGGATGTCTCGGCGGTGCTGGACGCGATGCAGGCGCGCCCGGAGGGGCACCTGCTGCATGGGCGGCTCTCGGACGACGTGGTGATGTCGGGGCACAGCTTCGGCGGGTACACCTCGCTGGCGCTGGCGGGGGCGGAGGTGGACGTGGAGAGCCTGGAGGCCAACTGCGCGGCCTACGGGGTGTGCGCCTGGCTTCAGGGGGGCAACATCGCGCGGCTGGAGGAGGGGTTCCACGACCCCCGGATCAAGGCGTCGATCCCGATGACGCCCGCGGGCTCGCTGATCTTCGGGGCGGGGCTCGGGGAGATGCAGGTGCCGGTGCTCCTGATCACCGCCGGCCAGGATCAGACGCTCCCTGACGCGCAGGAGGGCGCGCCGATCTGGGCGCAGATGGACAACACCGGGGATGTGCGGCTGCACTTCCCCCGGGCGGGGCACTTCTCGTTCGCGGATCTCTGCGTGACGCTGCCGAGCTACTTCCTCAACGACGGGTGCGGCCCGGAGTTCACTGATCCGGTGCGGGTCCAGTGGATCACGACCAGCTACGGCCTGGCCTTCGCCAACCTGCACGCGCTTGGGGATGATCGGGACGCCGCGCTCTTGAGCGGCGCGGAGTCGCTGGGGGGCGGGGCGGAGATCGAGGTCAAGTAGCAGCGCTCAGGGGGGGCGCCGCGCAGGTGGAGGTCGTATGAAGGTGCGTCGCTTGTCTCGTGGGTGCATCGTGGCGTGTGTCGCCTGGGCCGCCGTCTCCAGCGGCAGCGCGGGGTGTGTTAACGGTGTTGACGAGGGCGGAGTTGACGGTGTTAACAGCGCGTCCAACAACGCGCCGAATAACAGCGCACCCAACAACAGTGTATCCAATAACGCGTCCAACAACAGCGCGCCCAATAACGCATCTAATAGCGCATCCAATAACGCGCCCAATAACGTGCCCAACAATGCGCCCAATAACGCCTCGACGTGGTACAGGCCGCCGCTTGGGACGACATGGCAGCTCCAGCTCACAGGTGAGCTGGAGCTGGGCTATGACGTGGACCTCTATGAGCTGGATCTCTTTGATACGCCGGATGCGGCGCTGCGGCAGCTTCAGGGGGAGGGCCGGCGGGTGATCTGCTACCTCTCGGCGGGGTCCTGGGAGGAGTGGCGCGACGACGCTGACGCCTACCCGGAGGAGGCGCTGGGCGAGCCGCTGGATGATTGGCCGGGGGAGCGCTGGGTGGACATCCGGTCGGCCGGCGTGCGGGAGGTGCTGGCGGCGCGCCTGGATGTGGCGGCGGCGCGCGGGTGTGACGGGGTGGAGCCCGACAACGTGGATGGCTACACGAACGCGACGGGGTTTCCGCTGACCGCTGCCGATCAGCTGGCGTTCAACCGCTGGCTGGCCGCCGAGGCGCACGCCCGCGGTCTGACCATCGGGCTGAAGAACAGCGGGGATCAGGCGGCGGCGTTGGTGGAGGACTTCGACTACGCGCTCAACGAAGAGTGCCACGCGTATGAGGAGTGCGAGCAGCTGGTGGTCTTCATCCAGGCGGGCAAGCCCGTCTTCAACGTCGAGTACGCCGAGTCCGATGATCTGGACGGCGCCGAGGCGCTGGCTTTGGAGATCTGTCCGGACTCGGCGGCGCTTGGGTTGAGCACGCTGGTGATGCCGCTCCTGCTGGACGGGACGTTCCGGGTGGCGTGCGAGTGACCCCCCCGGGGCCGTAACGCCGGGCAAAGCCCGGCGAACGGCCCCGGCCCCCCCCGTGACGGGGGGGCACCGACCGCGCAACGCTCGCCCCCAGCTCGCAACGCTCGCCACCAGCGCGCAACGCGCGCCACCAGCACGCACCGCGCGCCACCG
>CAUJGC010000276.1 GCA_963169075.1 Myxococcota bacterium | reverse complement strand
GTACGCGACGTGGGGGGTTCCGCTGCGGGGGGGGTTGCCGTCACGGGGGGGACCGGCGGCGTTCCGCCGTTGAGCGAAGCGATGTCGGCGGTTCCGCAGCCGGGGGGGTGAGCGCGGCGAGCAGCGCGGCGGCGACGTCTTCGGTGAGGAGGGGGAGGACGCCGCCGCCGCCGACGATGTTGACGACGCGTGAGGTGGCGCCTCGGCAGACGCCGCCCCAGGGTGGGGCGTCGGGGAGGTCGGCGGAGGCGTAGGCGGAGAAGTCCACGAAGAGGTCGAGGGGGAGGAGGTCGCCCAGGGGTCCGGTGAGGAGGTGGGGCTGGGGTGTGGCGCGGATGGCCTCCTGGACGACGAAGCCGCCGCCGGTGGTGTCGAGGGCGGCGCGTCGGAGGAGGTCGGGCCAGGTGAGGTCGGCGCCGAAGGTGGCCTGGACGCGCTCCTGGAAGGCGGGCTGGCCGAGGTTGAGGCCGACGAAGACGGCGCGTCCGCCGTAGTCCCAGGCGCGCTTGATGACCCAGCGGGCGGGGTCTTCGGAGATCAAGTCAATCAGATCGGACACATGGCCCGCATCCGGGTGATCGGAGGGGCCGTGGCGGAGGGAGCGGGTCCAGGGGACGGCGCGCGCGACGGCGTCGCGCTCGGCCTCGGGGAGGTCGAGGAGGCGCTGGAGGTCGGGGTCGGTGAGGGATTGGGAGAGGAGGGCGAAGGTGGTCTTGACCTCCACGGGGCTGGCGGGCGGGTTGATGACGGCGACGCGGGGGTCGGGGAGGCCGCGGAGGAGGGCGCGGACGCGCTCGGCGTGGGGGAGGTCGGGGCGCTCCAGGCGCCGGACGAAGAGGTGCCGGTAGAGGAGATCGACCTGCTGGCCGTGGGCGCGGAGGGCGGCGGGGTGGTGGGTGAGGTCGGCGGGTGTGGCGAGGGCGGCGGTGCAGCCGGCGTCCTCGAAGCGGTCGCGGAGGTAGCGCAGCTCGGAGAGCTGGGCGTCGTGGGGTCGGTGGAGGAGGGCGATGTGGGGGGCGCGGGGCGCGTTGGGGTTGTGGAGGCGGAGCCCGCTGCGGAGGGCTTCGAGGAGGGCGGGGGTGTTGGGTCGGTTGGCGTCCGCGAGCCTGCGGCGGGTCTGCTCGTCGAGCCCTGCGGCCTCGCCTGCGGCGTCGATGAAGCTCTGGGCGGCGATGTCGGAGTAGCCCTGCATGGCGGGGATGGTGGCGTTGACCTCCAGGGCGTGGAGGTCGTCGTCGCCGCCGGGGCCGAGGAAGAAGTCCACGCGGACATTGGCGAGGGGCTCGTCGCGGGGGATGGCGGCGACGGCGAGCTGGCGCTCCAGGGGGGAGAGGGGATCGAGGAGGAGGTGTCGGTGGGCGGGGGAGCGGAGGATGGCGCGGGTCGCGCGCACGGTGGCGGCGGTGAGGAGGGCGGCGAGCTGGGCGCGCTGGGCGAGGCGCTCGGCGGAGAGGATGACGGGGGTGGCGGTGACGGGGATGCGCTCCTCGTGGCCGTCGGGCCGGGTCACGGCGAGGCCGCGCGCGGCGGCCAGCGCGGCGAGGCGAGGGGCGTAGCGGTGCGCGTGGGGGGCGAAGGGGTTTGTTGTCATAGGTGTGATATCAAGCGGCTGTATAGCCGCCGTCCAGCGTCAAGGTCTGCCCGGTCATGTAGGAGGACTCGCGTGAGGCGAGGAAGACGGCGGCGCCGGTGATCTCCTCGGGCTGGGCGTAGCGCTTGAGGGCGGTGCGGTCGGTGTAGACGCGGGAGACCTCGGGGGTCTGGATGAGGACGGCGGCGAAGCGGGTGTCGACGAGGCCGGGGGCGATGGCGTTGACGCGGACGTTCTGCTCGCCCAGCTCGACGGCGAGGGTCTGGGTCATGGAGAGGATGGCGGCCTTGGTCATGCCGTAGGCGCCCTGGAGGGGTGCGGCGCGGAGGCCGAGGATGCTGGCGACGTTGATGATGGAGAGGGGCTGGTGCTGGGCGATGGCGCGCTGGGCGGCCTCGCGGCTGCAGTAGAAGTAGCCCTTGACGTTGACGTCGAAGGTCTTGTCCCAGGCGGCGGCCTCGGTCTGGAGGAGGGGGCCGAAGTAGGGGTTGGTGGCGGCGTTGTTGACGAGGATGGAGGGTGTGCCGAGCTGGGCGCTGACGGCCTCGAAGAAGCCAGCGACGGCCTCGGGGTCGCCGGTGTGGCAGGCCAGGGGGAGGAGGGTGGCGTGGGGGTGCGCGGCGTGGATGCGTGCGGCGGCCTCCTCGACGCTGCGGAGCTTTCGGGAGCAGAGGGCGACGCGTGCGCCCTCGGCGGCGAAGGCGGCGGCGATGGCCTCTCCGATGCCGCGGCTGGCCCCGGTGACGACGGCGACTTGATCCTGGAGGCGTCCGCTCATCTCTGCTCCTTGTTCTCGATTGGATGGTTTGATCTCATAGATAGATGGGCGCCACGTTGCCCGCGAGCACGACGCCTTGATAGCGGAACTCGCGCTCGCGACGCCAGGTGCCCTCGAACATCAAGGCCAGCTCGTCGAAGTTGACCGTGCGGACGTAGCGATACCCCAGGTCGTAGAGGAGGGGGAGCATGTCGTCGGTGGCGAAGCGGAAGGGGGCGCGGAGGCGCTTGAAGACCTCGACGGCCTGATCCAGGTGGGTGGTCTGCTGGGTCGAGCGCTCGATGAGGCGCCGCTGCACATAGTCAAAGAGGACCAGGGAGCGCGGATGCCCCCGCGTCACCAGCTCCCGCAGCACGCGCCGCAGGTCGGGCTCCGCGATGTAGTACGACGAGCCCTCCATCACGAAGAGCGTCGGCTCCTCCAGGCTCAGGCCCGCCGCCTGGAGCGCCCCGATGAAGTCGTCCTTCTGGAAGTCCAGCGCCAGCGCCGTCAAGGAGGTCTCCGGCAGGTCCGTGAGCTGCTCCAGGCGCGCCCGCTTCAGCGCCGCAGGCACGGGGTGGGACGTCTCGAAGAAGCGCAGCCCGCGCCCCGCGAAGCGCCACGGCCGCGTGTCCGTCGGAGAGCCCAGGAGGACCACCTGACGGAGGTCATGCGGCGGCTGCGTCAAGAACTCCATCACCCGGTCGATGTACGCCGTCCGCAGCGCCAACCACAGCTCCGACGACGGGAAGAAGCGATCCATCTCCAGCGCGAAGCGCTGGCCCTCTTCGCCGGCCATCGCCGCGGCCCACGGGTCGTTGACGAAGGGATAGCGCGCCGTCGCGCGGGCGCGATAGGCGGCCATCATGAGCGGCGTTCGACACTCGGGGTGATCTGTGAGGTCTGTGGACATGGAGAGCCTGAGCGGTGCGTCGTAACTGCCGGGACGACCTCTCTGGGGTGTAACTGATCCGGGGGTCGGGGTGCAAGGGTTGCCCCTCGCTCGGACGCAACCCCCCCGGGGGCGTAATACCGCATCGACAAAACGAAATGAGTATGTCATAGGGTGGTTGGACTCAGCTCAGGAGGCCCTATGAGGAAACCCTTTCCCGAGATTTCCGAATCCGCCGAGACGTTGGA
>CAUJGC010000275.1 GCA_963169075.1 Myxococcota bacterium | reverse complement strand
CCGGGCTTGTTGCGGGTGCTGGGGATGGCGGAGCGGGTGCCGGCGCCGTTGGCGTCGGTGGAGCCGTCGCCCTCAGCGGTGGAGCCGTCGCCCTCGGCGGTGGAGTCGCCCTGCTGCTGGGCGCTCTGCTGGTCCTCCTTCTTCTCTTCGGGGGTCTCGCTGCGGAGGCCGGGCTTGTTGCGGGTGCTGGGGATGGCGGAGCGGGTGCCCGCGCCGTTGGCGTCCTGGGCCATGACAGGAGCGGCGAGGGAGAGGGTGAGGAGGAGGAGCGTGAAGAGGCCGAGGGCTTTGCGCATGGTGGCTCCGGGGTGGGAGGTTGGAGTGGGGAGGGAGCGTGCCCTCTTGTGAATCCAGACGCCAGCGTAGGAGAAGCCTTGCGCGGGGGCAAGCGGATTTTTGATGCGCCGTCAGGCGTTTGGCGGGGGAGGGTCGCGGCGGAAGAACCACCACCATATGCGGGCGAGGCGGCTACGACGCGGGGGAGGCGGCGGGGCGTCGGGGGGTTCGGGCTCGGGGGGGGAGGGCTTGAGGGCGAGCACGTCGTCGAAGATGGATTTTATATGCTTTTTTGATTGATTATTTAGCTTTATTATGATGACTTTGTGCTTGTCTGCGTAGGTCTGGGTGGCCTTGGGGATGGTGGTGGTGGAGCTGACGATGAGGACGGCGAGGGAGGCGCGAGCGCGCTTCTTGTAGTCGAGGGTGGTGTCGATCTCGTGCTTGGGGAGGGGTCGGGTGAAGTGCTTGGCGTCGATGACGACGCTGCGTCCGCCGCGTCGTCGCTCCGCGACGTGGAGGTCCATGCGCTTGAGCTGTCCGTCTCTGTAGCGGCGCTCCCACTGGGTGGCGACGCGCCAGACCTGGGGGTCGAGGGCCTCGGTGACGGCGCGCTCTACGAGCTGCTCGAAGTGTCGCCAGGAGAGCTGGTCGTGCATGGTGCGGGCTCGTCGGGGGAGTGGGGGTTGGCGAGGGGGAGGGCGTCGTCGCCGTGGAAGAAGGCGCGGACCGCGGCGGCGACGCGGCGGTTGACGCCCTCCACGGCGAGGAGCTGATCGAAGGAGGCGCCGCGGATGGCGGCGACGGAGCCGAAGTGCGCGAGGAGGGCCTTCTGGCGCTTGAGGCCGACGCCAGGGATCTCCGCGAGGGAGGAGCGGAGGGCCTTGCGGCCGCGGAGCTTGCGGTGGAAGGTGATGGCGACGCGGTGGGCCTCGTCGCGCATCCTGGCGAGGAGGAGGAGGGGGGCGGCGTCCTGCTTGAGGATGATGGGGTTCTTGCGTCCGGGGAGGAAGACGCGCTCGGGGGAGCGCTCGGTGGTCTCGGAGGCGCCGGGGAGGGCGCGGCTCTTGGCGAGGGCGATGAGATCGACGCCCTCGATGCCCAGCTCCTCGACGACCTTGACGGCCTGGGCGAGCTGGCCGGGGCCGCCGTCCACGACGATGAGGTCAGGCTTGGGCCACTGGCCGGTGAGGGTGCGGCGGAGGCGTCGCGTGAGGACCTCGTACATGGAGGCGAAGTCGTCCTGGGTGTCGGTGTCCTTGACCCGGTAGGTCCTGTAGTCCTTCGGGGCGGCCTCGCCGTCCAGAAAGACGACCATGGAGCCGACGATGGGGTCGCCCTGGAAGTTGGAGATGTCGAAGCACTCCATGCGGCGGGGCAGGTTCTTGAGGCGGAGCTTGCTCTGGAGGCGGGTGAGCACGGCGAGGCGGTGGGCCTCGGCGGAGGTGGCCTCGCGGAAGGTGTGGGCGGCGTTCTGGGCGGCGCTCTGGAGGAGGAGGGCGCGGGGGCTCTCGGGCTCGGCGCCGGAGGTGATGGCGACGGGGGCGGCGCGCAGCTCGGAGAGGAGATCGACGAGGCCCTGGACGCCCTCGATCTCGACGGGGAGGAGCAGCTCGTCGGGGACGTCGGCGCCGGCGTTGTAGTAGAGGTTGATGAAGGAGGCGTAGACCTCGCTGTCGTCGAAGAGCTGCTCATCGAAGCGGAAGTGCTTGCTGCCCTTGAGGCGTCCGCGGCGGACGAAGAGGAGCTGGATGACGAGGGCGTCCTCGTCGCGGTGGTGGCCGAAGACGTCCACGTCGAGGGCGCCGACGGGCGCGTCGCGGCGGACCTCCGCGATCTCGATGGCGGCGAGCTGGTCGCGGCAGCGGGCGGCGATCTCGAAGTCGAGGGCCTCGGCGGCGGACCACATGCGCTCGGTGAGGCGGGCCTGGAGGCGGGAGCGCTCCCCGGCGAGGAAGGTGGCGGCGTTCTCGACGTGCTCGTGGTATTGGATCTGCTCCAGTGGGAAGACACACGGGCCTGAGCAGCGCTTGATTTGATACTGCAAGCAGGGGCGCTTGCGGTTGGCCAGCTCGGCGTCGGAGCAGGTGCGTAGGAGGAAGTGGCGGT
Organism: Myxococcota bacterium; assembly: GCA_963169075.1. Lineage (GTDB taxonomy): Bacteria > Myxococcota_A > Bradymonadia > Bradymonadales > CAUJGC01. The sequence continues at coordinate 1,521 of CAUJGC010000275.1, read as the reverse complement.
CGAGCACCTCCTTGAGACGCCGCACCGCGAAGGCGGAGCGGTAGGGGCCGAAGTAGCGGGCGCCGTCCTGGGTGATGTCGCCGCGGATGACCTCGACGCGGGGGACCGGGGCGCGCTCGTCGAGGCGGAGCCAGGCGTAGCCGCCTTCGCCGGGGATGACGACGTTGAACTTGGGGCGGTGCTCGTTGATGAGGGCGCACTCCAGCTGGAGCGCGTCCTTCTCGGTGGGGGCGATGATCGTCTCGATCTCGCCCAGGAGGAGGGGCAGGCGCTTGACGAAGCCGCGCCCGTCGGTCTGGTTGGCGTAGGCCCGGAGGCGGGAGCGGAGGTTGACGGACTTGCCGACGTAGATGATCCGCCCCTCGCGGTCGCGCATGATGTAGACGCCGGGGGCCTCGGGGGCGCTCCTGACGCGAGCGGCGAAGTCGAAGCGTGGCGGCGTGGCGTCCTGGGCGGCGGTCATGGGGTTGCGGGGGCGGAGGGAGGGGGCTAGGGTGGAGGTGGGCGGCCTGGGCGCCGCCGGGGGGAGCTTAGACCACTCTGCACTGGTGTTCAAGGAGGCGCGGGATGCCGCTCACGACCTGGCTTCAGCTCATCGGGGGGACGCCGCTGGTGGAGGTGCCGCGCCTCGCGCCGCGCCCCGGGGTCCGCCTCTTCGCCAAGCTGGAGGGGCAGAACCCCAGCGGGAGCATCAAGGACCGGGTGGCGCTGGCGCTGATCGAGCAGGCCGAGCAGGCCGGGCGCCTGCGCCCGGGCGGGACGGTGGTGGAGGCGAGCAGCGGGAACACGGGGATCGCGCTGGCGACGATCTGTCGCCAGCGGGGGTACGGGGCGCACATCGTGGTGCCTGCGGACATCCCGGCGAGCATCCTGGAGCTGCTGCGGCTGCTGGGGGCGGAGCTGACGATGTGCGGGGCGTGCTCGGGGCTCACCGGGTGCATCCGCAAGGCCACCGAGATCGCGCAGCGCGAGGGGCACGTCCTGCTGGGGCAGTTCCACGACCCGCTCAACGTCGAGACGCACTACCGGACCACCGGGGCGGAGATCGTCCGGGCGCTGGAGCGGGTGGATGTGTTCGTGAGCGGGATCGGGACCGGGGGGACGCTGATGGGGGTGGGGCGGCGGCTCCGGGAGGCGCATCCCCGGGTGCGCCTGATCGGGATCGAGCCGCGGATGGGGGATCGGCTCCAGGGCTTGCGCTGCCTGGATGACGCGTCCCAGGCGCCGCTCCTGGATCTGGAGGTGCTGGACGGCCGCTACCTGGTGGACGCGGCGACGGCGCTGCGCGCCGCCGAGCGGATGACCCGCGCGGAGGGGATCTTCGCCGGGGTGTCCGGGGGGGCGTGCCTGCACGCGGCGCTCCGCGCCGCGGAGCGGCTGGAGGAGGGCAACGTGGTCTTCATGTGCTCAGACGGCGGCTGGAAGTATTTGCCCGCCTCGCCTTGGGACGCCGCGCAGCAAGGTGACGCGGCCCTGGACGAGGTGCATTGGTGGTAGGGGGTCCGGGGGCGGCTCGCCCCC
>CAUJGC010000274.1 GCA_963169075.1 Myxococcota bacterium | reverse complement strand
CCCCCGGCCCCCCCCCCCCCCCCCCCCCACCCCCATACCACCTCACGGGTGACCGTGACCCTCGTGCCCCGGCTCACCGCCCGGCGCCGCAGGAGGCGCCGGCGCCCGACCCAGCTTCACGTCGATCATCTGCGCCACCACCTCGAAGCTCGTCGGGTTCGCCACGCGCTCCCCGTTCAGGAACATCGTCGGCGTCCCGTCCACCGCCACCTCGCCGCCCATCTTGATGTCGCTGTCCACCTTCGCCGCGAAGGTCTTGTCGTCCAGCGCCTTCTTGAACGCCGCCATGTCCAGCTTCAGCTCCTGAGCGTACTTCTCCAGATCCGCCCGCGTCAGCGCCTTCTGGTTCTGGAAGAGCTTGTCGTGGTACTCCCAGAACTTGCCCTGCTGACCCGCCGCCAGCGCCGCCTGCGACGCCAGGTGCGCGTTCGGGTGGAAGGGCAGCGGGTACTGACGGAACACGAAGCGCACCTCACCCGCGTACTTCTCCTTGACCTGCTGCGTCACGCTCGCCGCCATCGTGCAGTACGGACACTCGAAGTCCGAGAACTCCACGATCGTCACCTTCGCCTCCTTCGGACCAAACGCCGGCGCGTCGTCCGCCGCGATCAGCGCCTGCTTCTCCGCCGAGAGCGGCTTGTTCCGCTCCTCCTGCGCCTTCAGCTCCGCCAACACCTGCGGGTACTGCGAGAGCATGTCGCGGCAACGATCCGGCGGGAAGTTCGGCGTCACCTTACGCACCATCTCGCACGTCTGGCTCTGCTCGCCGATGTCGCCGCACAGCTTGTTCGCCAGCTCCGCGCACTTCCCCTTCAGCTCATCGATCTTGCCCACCGTGAACTGCATGTCCGCCAGACCCGCTGCGCACGCCTTCGGAGACATCACCTCCGACAACGAGCGCACCGACACGCACGTCTCCGACTGCTCGCCAGCCTTCTCGCACACGCCGTTCGCGTACTGGCTGCACTCCGAACCCGCAGCCGCCGCCGTCATCCCCGGCGCCCCCGCCGTCCCGTTGTTCGTGCCGCCCGTCGTCGCGCCCGCCGTCGCCCCGCCCGTCGCACCCGCCGTCGCACCCGCCGTCGCGTTGTTCGTCCCCCCGTCCTTCTTCGGCGCCGGAGGGGTGCACGCCAGCGCGACCACCGCCGCCAGCACAAACGTAGAGGCCACGAGCGCGCCGCGCAGGCCAGAGAGAGACTTCATAAGACGCTTCTCCACAAGCGACGCCTCCACAACACACGAGCCTGACGAACCATCCGAGGGGCTGCGCGGAGGCGAATCGATTCACGTGCAAGGGCGTAGCAGGGCACGCGCCGGGTGGCAACACAAATCCTGCGCCCCACCCCCTTGACGCGCTCCAGAACAGCCCTATACCTCACCCTGGTTCCTGCGCCGTGGGCTCCCCAGGAAACGCCCCCACACACCACCCACCCCGTGCGCCCCTCGCCACCACGCCCCCTATACCCCCCCCACGTATGACCCAGCGACACACCCCCGAACCCCAGCACCAGACACCCCCAGCCGCCCAGCCCCAGCAGGACCCCATCTACAGGATCGTCCTGATCTTCCTCGTCCCCCTCCTCCTCGTCCTCGGCATGCACCTCCTCGGCGTCGGGGACCAGGTGGACGCCCTCGTCGCCTCCTGCGTCAAGGAGCAGCCCGCCGCCAAAGCCCACGCCCTGCGCACAGGACTTGAAAACCAATATCAAGCCCCGTAAAAGGGAGGGTGCCCTGGGACGCGGTGGCATCCCCAGGGCACCCCCTCCGCACGGGAGCTGCCCTATGCCCGCCGACCCCCACGCCCCTCGCCTCTCCCGCCTCGCGCCGGGCTCCTTCGCCCGCCTCGAAGCCGTCGCCGCACACGCCCCGCGGCCCCTCGTCCATCGCCTCATGGCCCTCGGCTTCACCCCGGGCACCCTCGTCCGCGTCGTCCGACGCGCACCCCTCGGGGACCCCACCGAATACGAGCTCCGCGGCTCCCGCATCTGCCTCCGCAGCGCCGAGGCCGACCTCTTCACCGTCTCACCCTGCCCCGAGCCCGCCCCTGCCCCCGCCCTCCAGACCACCCCCGACGAGGCGCTCGCATGAGCGCAGCAGCCGTCCAGCGCCTCGCCCTCGTCGGCAGCCCCAACTCCGGCAAGACCACCCTCTTCAACGCCCTCACCGGCCTCCGACACAAGGTCGGCAACTACGCCGGCGTCACCGTCGAGCGCGTCGAAGCCGAGCTTCAGCTCCAGAACGACCGCGCCCTCACCCTCATCGACCTCCCAGGCACCTACGCCCTCGAAGCCCTCTCCCCCGACGAAGAGGTCACCATCAAGGTCCTCCAGGGCCAGATGCCCGGCTGCCCCGCACCCGACGGCGTCGCCATCATCGCTGACGCCACCACCCTCGAGCGCGGCATGCAGCTCATCGGCGAGGTCCTCCGCCTCGGCCTCCCCACCGTCGTCATCCTCACCATGATCGACGAGCTCAAGGCCCGCAAGGGACACCTCAAGCTCGCCGCGCTCCGCAAGCACCTCGGCGTCCCCGTCATCGGCGTCGTCGGTAACAAGGGCCTCGGCATCGACGACGTCAAGCACGCCCTCGGGGACCCCAGGACCTGGCAGCGCGACCACACCCCCCACATCCCCGAAGACCTCCAGGAGCGCATCGCCTGGGCCGACGCCATCCTCCAGGACGCCGTCACACCGCCCCAGCTCTCCACCGCCCGCACCGACGCCATCGACCGCGTCCTCCTCCACCCCGTCGCCGGCATCGCCATCTTCGCCGCGATGATGTTCCTCTTCTTCCAGATCATCTTCGCCGTCGCCGCACCCCTCCAGGACCTCCTCGAAGGCGGCGTCGGCGCCCTCGGAGACCTCCTCGGCGGCGCCATCACCCACGACCTCGCCAGGAGCCTCATCGTCGACGGCGTCATCGGCGGCGTCGGCGGCGTCGTCGTCTTCGTCCCCCAGATCGCCCTCCTCCTCCTCCTCATCGCCCTGCTGGAGGGCAGCGGCTACATGGCCCGCGCCGCCTTCGTCATCGACCGCGTCATGGGCTGGGCCGGCCTGGAGGGCCGCTGCTTCATCGCACTCCTCTCCTCCTACGCCTGCGCCATCCCCGGCATCATGGCCACCCGCGCCGTCGGGGACCCCCAGAGCCGCCTCGCCACCATCATGTCCGCCCCCTTCATGACCTGCTCCGCGCGCCTCCCCGTCTACGGACTCCTCATCGGCGCCTTCATCCCCGAGCAGACCGTCGCTGGCGTCTTCAACCTCCAGGGCGTCGCCATGTTCGCCCTCTACCTCCTCGGCTCCCTCTCCGCACTCCTCGCCGGCTTCGTCTTCAAGCGTGGCCTCCTCCGCGGACGCACCTACCCCTTCTTCATGGAGCTGCCCCCCTACCGCTGGCCCACCGCCCGCGTCGTCGGCCACCAGGTCTGGCGCGGCGTCAAGGCCTTCCTCGCCAAGGCCGGACGCATCATCCTCGTCGCCTCCATCGCCCTCTGGGCCCTCCTCACCTTCCCCCGGGTCGAGCCACCCGCCGAGCTGGCCGACGACCCCGCCGCCGCGCGCGCCTGGCAGCTCGAGCAGAGCTACGCCGCCGACCTCGGACACCTCATCGAGCCCGCCATCGAGCCCCTCGGCTTCGACTGGAAGATCGGCGTCGGCCTCATCGCCTCCCTCTCCGCCCGCGAGGTCATGGTCTCCACCCTCGCCCAGATCTACGGCTTCGACGGCGACGAAGACGACACCCAGGGCCTCGGAGCGCGCCTCAAGGCCGCCAGGCGCGCCGACGGCTCACCCGCCTACCCCCTCCCCACCGTCCTCTCCCTCCTCGTCTTCTACGTCTACGCCCTCCAGTGCGTCTCCACCCTCGCCATCATCCGACGCGAGACCGAGTCCTGGCGCTGGCCCGTCATCGCCTTCACCTACATGCTCGCCGTCGCCTGGATCGGCGCCTTCGCCACCTTCCACCTCACCCGGCTCCTCGGCGGATAGAGGGGGGTCCAGGGGGAGCTTCCCCCTGGCCGCCCGCGGGACACCCCACCCAAAAAAAAATAAAATAAATTCAGATGAAAATTCGGTTTTTTTT
>CAUJGC010000273.1 GCA_963169075.1 Myxococcota bacterium | reverse complement strand
GAGGGAGGCGCTGGAGGCGTAGGCGGGGTGCGGGACCTGGGGGAGCGAGGGGTTGCTCTGGTTGTTGGGGTTGGGGGTGACGGCGTTGAAGGAGGGCATGACGCCGGAGGCGTAGGTGGGCATGGTGGGGAGGGGGTAGATGCCGGAGAGGGACATCCGGATCTGGCTCAGCTCGATGCGGAGCTGATCGACGCTCTGCTGTCGGTCCTCGGGGCGCTTGGAGAGGGCGCGCATGACGACGGCTTCGAGGCCCGGTGGGATCTGGGCGAGGGCTTCGCCGTCGCGGATGCGATCTGCGAAGTCCTGGGGGGTCTCATGGGCGTGCTTCATCATGAGCATGGGCGTGGAGGCGTCGTCGAAGGGGGGAGCGCCGACGACCATCTGATAGATGATGACGCCGAGGGAGTAGATGTCGGCGCGGTGGTCCACGGGGAGGCTCATGACCTGCTCGGGGGCCATGTAGCGGGGTGTGCCGACGATGCGCCCCTGCTGGGTGAGGTCGGCGTCGATGTCGTCTCCGGCGAGGACCTTGGCGATGCCGAAGTCGAGGACCTTGACGTAGTCGGGGTCGTCGTCGCGGTGGAGGAGGAAGATGTTATCGGGCTTGATGTCGCGGTGGACGATGCCGATGGAGTGGGCTTCGGAGAGGGACTTGCAGATCTGGAGTGCGACGTGGATGGCGCGGGCGGGGTGGATGCGTCCGCACTCTTTGAGGACGGCGCGGAGGGTGCGTCCCTCCAGGTGCTCCATGACGAGGAAGAGGAACTCGTCGGAGGTCTGTCCGAAGTCGAAGACGGTGATGGTGTTGGGGTGGGCGAGGCGGGAGGCGGTCTTGGCCTCGCGGTGGAAGCGGGCCGCGGTGAGGGGGTCGAGCTTGGGGAGGATCTTGATGGCGACGGTGCGGTTGATCGCGCGCTGGGTGCCCCGGAAGACCGCGCCCATGCCGCCGAAGCCGATGAGGGCGTCCAGCTCGTAGCGGTCGAGGATGGTGCGCCCCACCATCTCCTTGTAGGTGTTGATGCGGAGGTCGGCGGGCTTGAGGGAGGGGTCCATGGGGGCAGCTCCGGGGTGGCTCAGAAGCGTCGCTCCAGGAGGGCGCCAGCGCCCTCCGTGCTGAGCCAGGGGGTGAGGCGCAGGGCGCTGTCGCCGCTCGCGGGGGGCTGGTCTTCTCCGGCGAGGTCGATGGCGAGCATGACGATCCCGCCGACGAGGGCGGCGCCGCCGACGCCGTAGAAGATGTCCGCGAGGAGGGCGTTGCTCTCGGCGTCGGCGCGCGCGGCTTCCTTGGCGTCGAGGGTGCGGGCGGCGGTGAAGTCGTCCACGTCGCTCTGGGCGAGGACGCCGAAGGTGACGCCGCCGCCGAGGAGGAGGAGGCCGCCGCCTGCGGTGACGATCCCGGCGACGCCGAGGCCGCCGAGGCCGTCCTCCTGGGGTTGGACGGGGGTGGGGTCGGGGGTGGGGTCGGGGTTGTTGAGCTGGGCGTCGCGCGCTTCCTCGGCCTGGCGGGCTTCGGCGGCGCGTCGGTCGATCTCTTCGTTGAGGGACTTGATGCGGTCGAGGGCCTTGACGCGGACGCCGGGGTCGGCGTCGCTGGCGACGATGAAGCGCTCGTAGGCCTTGACGGCCTGCTTGGGGTCGTCGAGCTTCTCCCAGCTGAGGCCGATGTTGTAGAGGAGGTTGGCGACGGGGGCGAGCTTGTAGGCCTCCTCGAAGGTGGCGATGGCCTCGCGGTAGCGCTTGGCGCTGTAGTGCTCGACGCCCTGGGCGCTGAGCTCCTCGACGCGCTCTGCGATCTCCTCCTCGGAGGGGCCGCCGTCCTGGGCGTGGGCGCTGGCGAGGGGGGTGATCGCCACGGCGAGCGCGAGGGAGGCGGCGATAAGGTGTGCGATTCTCATGCGTTCCATCCAGGCGTTGCGCAGCGGCGCGAGGTGACCAGCGACTCTCATCATAGCGTTCAGCCCGCCTCCTTGTCCAGCGCGCTCAAGCCCCCAGGAGCTGGTCCCCGAAGAGGATGTAGACCACCGCCGCCGCGATCAAGGCGAGGGTGCCGAGGATGAAGGCCACGAGGATGGCGACGAGGAGCTTGTTGGTCTTGCGCGCCGGCGCAGGGGCCTGGGCGGGCTCCTCCATCAGCTCCTCGGGGACGCGGACGGAGGCGGTGTGCCCGGACTGGACGGAGCGGACCTTGTCGGGCCAGGCCCAGTCGGCCTGGGAGGGCCGGCCGAGGATGAAGCGCATGACCGTCTGGCCGATCTGGATCTCGTCGCCGTGGTGGAGGGTGCTGTCCTGGTTGAGCTGCCCGTTGATGAGGGTGCGGTTGCCCGTGCCTTGATCGTGGACCTCGAAGGTGCCGTCGGGGTTCTTCTTGATGCGGGCGTGCTTGCGGCTGGAGTGGGGGTCCGCCAGGACGAGGTGGTTGGAGCGGTCGCGCCCGATGTTGGTGATCCCCGGGCGGAGATCGAAGGCCACGGGCTCGGCGCCATCGACGAAGATGAGGAGCTGCGCGCCGGAGGAGACCTCGTTGCGCTGGAAGTTCTCCAGCTCGGAGGGGTCCAGCGCGGCGGTCTTGAGGGGGTCTGCCGGAGGGCCGCTCACGGGGCGGAGGGCCTGGGTGGCGGGCAGCGCCCCGCCCTGGAGGCTGCCCAGATCGAGGGCGTGGGTGCGCTCGTGGGGCGCCAGCTCCAGCGGCGCCGCGGGCTTCGGCGGCGCCGCCTGCGCTGCGGCGCCGCGCCGCAGCTCGTTGAGGTCGAGGGCCTCGGTCCGGGGCAGATCCATCCCGCTGGCCACCACCGCCGCGGGCGTCATCCGCTCCACCTCCAGCGCCATCGTCCGCTCGTGGGGCGCCAGCTCCTCGCCGCCGCCCGCGTGGCGCGGCCCGCCGGGGAGGGGCATGAGGGGCTCGTCGGGGTCTACCTCGACCCGCATCCGGCGCTGCTCCTGCTCGACCCGGCTGCGCTGGCGGGCGCTGGCGTCGCGGGCGCGCTCGGCGCTGGCGTCGCGCTCGGCGCTGATGCCCTTGGCGCCCTGCCCTGCGCTGTAGGACTTGCGCCCCTTGCGATCCTCCTCGGCGTTCCCGGCGCGGCTGTCCTCGTAGCGGACCTTGTCCTGGCGGCTCTCCAGCTCGTCGAGCAGCTCGCCGTGGCGCCCGCGCTCGCGGCCCCGGCCGCCCTTCCCGCGCGGCGGGCCGCCCTCCAGCTCGCCCAGGTCGAGGGCCTGGGTGTGGCCGCCGCCTCCGCCGCCTCCACCCCCGCCCCAATCATCGTCCTCATCGGCCCAGCCCCCGCCGCCGCCACCCCCGCGGCCGCTGCTGCGCCCTCCCCCGCCGCCGCCGCCCCACTCGTCGTCAAAGTCCTCGGGCTCATCACCCCAGCCGCCGCCCCCGCCGCCCCCGCGCTTGCCCCGCGGCGCGTCGTCGAAGTCGTCGCGCCGACGCCCGAGCCGCCCCGCGCCCCGGCCCCGGTCCCCGCCGCCCAGATCGCCCTCGCCGCGCAGCTCCTCGACGTCCAGCGCCTGCGTGTGACCGCCGCCTTTGCCGCCTTTGCCGCCCTGACCGCCGAAGTCACCCCATTCGTCGTCCTCAGCCCAGCCCGAGACGCGCTTGCGCTCGTCCCAGCCCGTGCCGCCCTTGCCGCCGACCTCCCACTCGTCCTCGCGCTCGGCGTGCTTGTCCAGATCGCCCAGATCGAGCGCCTGCGTATGTCCTGAGTGGAACCCGCTCTTCGAATCGAAGCCCATGGAAGCGTCGCCTTACGCGATGGGGGGACGCGCGACGTCCCCTCCGGGGTTGGTGGTGCCAGCAGACCCACCGGTACAACGCCCCGATGAGCCGCCTTGACCTGCGTCTGGCCCCCCCAATGTAGAGCACAACCGCCCCGCGTGCAACCACCGCGCGACTTGCGCTAAACTCCCCACCAGGTCGCAGCCACGCGGCCCCCTCACGCCGAGGCGCCATGCGTCGTCCCGCCCTCCCCTCCCTCCTCGCGCTGGCTCTCCTGCTGGCCACCTCCCCCCGGCCCGCCCAGGCCAACCCGCCCCGCGCGGACGGACAGCCCTGGGTCCCCCGCTACCAGGGCCCCTACGCCCCCCAGCGCTTCAACCCTGCCCAGGAGCTCTGGGGGCTGGCCCTGATCGGCACCGGCGCGGTGATCGGCGGCCTCGGCCTCTACACGCTGGAGGGCGACGGCGCCCCCTGCGCCGCAGGCGGCTGCGCGGACGCCGAACCCTACGACGCACCCCAGCTCGGCGCCGGGCTCCTCATCGGCGGGGTCTTCCTCGCCGGGGTCGGCCTCTACCTCGTCTTCACCACCCCGGCCCCCCCGCGCATCGTCGGCCTCCCCTCCCCCGCCTGGTCCGTCGAGGCCGGCGTCGAGGCCGGCCTCCTCCGCACCCGCCTGCGCTTCTAGCCCCGGTTGGACTTGCGGCGCAGCAGGTTCAAGAAGGGGCTCACCCGCACCCGCCGCGCCCGCGGCGTCAGGAAGGGCCACAAGAGCGCCGCGGCCCCCACCCCCACCGCCACAAAGAGCGCCAGCAACGCCGCGACCAGGAGCAGCGGAAAGTCCCCCGGACGGTAGTCCAGCTGCGCCAGCATCACGCACGCCCCAAGCACCAGCGCCGAGCCCAGCATCCCCAGGCAGAGCCGCGTCCCCAGCGCCGAGAGGTGCGTCCCCAGCGCGTCCAGCTGGCGGTGCTTCACGTTCACCGCCACCGTCCCCGACTCCAGATCCATCAACACCTGATCGAGCTGCTGCGGCACGTCCCGCAAGAAGCCCCCCAGGCTCATCGCCCCCGAGAGCACCCCCTGGAGCACGTTCCGCGAGCTGTAACGATCCAGGATCATCTTCCGCGCGAAGGGCTGCGCCGTCGCCAGCAGATCCATCGCCGGGTCCGCCCGGCGCATGATGCCCTCGATGGTCACCGTCGCCTTCACCAGCAGCGCATACTCCGGGTTGAGCTTGATCTGGAAGCGCATCGCCGCGTCCATCGCCTCCGTCGAGAAGGCCGCGACGTCCACCTCGTTGAGGTGCAGGTTGATGTACTTGTCCCGCACCCGCGCCACCTCCCGGCGAAACGCGCTCAGGCTCACCCGGCCCCGAGGCACCCCCATCCGCAGCAGCGTCCGCGCGATCCCGTCCACGTCCCCCGAGAGCACGCTCAGAAAAAGCGTGATCACGTCGTCCTGCTGCGCCCGCGAGATCCGGCACACCAGCCCGAAGTCGATGAAGCCCAGCTCCTCTGGCCCCAGGATCAGCACGTTCCCCGGATGCGGGTCCGCGTGCACGAAGCCAAACTCGAAGATCTGACGGTAGGTCGCCTCCAGGAGCAAAAAGACCAGGCGCGACGCCTCCGGGCTGCTCGGCTCCAGCTCGGTGAACTTCCGCCCGCGCAGCCGCTCCAGCGTCAGCACCGTCTTGCACGAGCGCTCCGCGATCACCTCCGGCGCCGTCACATGGGGATCACCTGCAAAGTTCTTCCGGAAGATCCGGACGTTGCGCGCCTCGTTATCAAAGTCGATCTCCTGCTGGATCGCCTGATCAAACTCCCGGATGATGTCCCCGACGCTGTAGATGTCCATCTCCTCGATCGTCGCCTGCAAGAGGCGCGAGAGGACGTAGAGGATGTCCAGATCGCTGCGGATCTGCGCCGACACCCCCGGACGCTGCACCTTGACCACCACCTCCCGCCCGTCGGGCAGCGTCGCCCCGTGGACCTGGCCGATGCTGGCCGTCGCCAGCGGCGACTCCTCGAAGGACGCAAAAAGCTCCTCCAGCCGACCCCCAAGCCCACCCTCCACCTGGAGCCGGACGTCGGAGAAGGGCATCGGGGGCACCTTGTCCTGGAGCTTCTCGAACTCCTGGATGTACACCTGCGGCAAGAGATCCGAGCGCGTCGAGAGCACCTGGCCCAGCTTGATGAAGGTCGGACCCAGATCCTCCAGCACCAGCCGCAGCCGACGCGCCATCCCCCGCGGATCGGAGGGATCCACCGCCGTCGCCTCCGGCGGCGGCTCGTAGCTCGGCCCCAACACCTGCTGGAGCCCGCCCCGCTTGAGGAACTGGTGGAACCCATGCCGCGAGAGCACCACCAGGATCTCCCGCAGCCGCGCGATGTCGTTCACCGCCGCCGAGAACACCCCGGTCGCTGGCGCACGGCGACGCCGGCGCCGAGGGCGCTCGGTGTGCTGAGAGCCCTGCTGGCCGCTGCCGACGTCCGCGCCCTCATCCGGCGCGTCGCCCTCGTCCGGCTGGTCGTCGTCCTCGCGCATCCCTCACACCGAGCGGCGCTGACCGGTGCGCTCCGCGAAGCCCTCGGGCAGCGTCACCCGCAGCAAGCGGCACTCGCGCCAGGAGCACCGGCTGGCCTCCAGCCCGCTCCAGTCCACGTCCTCCGCCGTCACCTCCCGCAGCGACACGCCGCGCACCTCGCCGCTCGCGTCCTCCAGCCGCTTGAACGTGCAGCCCGTGAAGGAGACGAACGCCCACGCGATCTCCTCCAGCTCCGCCAGCTCCAGCGTGCTGCCGTCCACCTGCGTGTTCTCGATCTCCGTCCGGCTCAGGTTCACCTGCACCAGCCGCGACTCCTTCACGAGGCAGTTGTCCAGCGACGCCCCCTCCAGGTTCGCGTCCTCCAGATCGCAGCCGTTCAGGCCGCACCCGTGCATGTAGGCGCCGCTCAGATCCACGCTCTGGAGCGTGCAGCCGTCCAGATCGCAGTTGGCCCACTCGCTGTTGGAGAGATTGAAGCCCGTCAGATCGAAGCCCGTCAGCTTCAGGTCCGAGAACGTCTCCTCCGCCAGATCCAACGCCTCACCCAGGCTCTCACAGAGCTTGTGGAAGGCGTGCGCGTCGCCCTTCTTGAGGGCGCCGATGAGCTGCTTCTTCGATGTCATAACCCTGCCTGTCAGGCCGGAGGCCGCAACACCCTGCGCCGCCTCCAGACGTCTGACGCTCTCTATACACCATCTGCGACGTATTTACAGGGCGAACCTGCGCACCCCCGTGACGGCAACCCCCCCGGCTGCGTAACGTCCTGCTCCGCTGCGCTTCACAGGACGAACGCAGCCGGTCCCCCCCGTGACGGCAACCCCCCCGGCTGCGTAACGTCCTGCTCCGCTGCGCTTCACAGGACGAACGCAGCCGGTCCCCCCCGTGACGGGGGGACACCGACGGGTCGCTGGGGCGAGCGAGCAAAGCGAGCGAGGGGGGGCGAGCGCAGCGAGCAGCTGGCGAGCGCAGCGAGCGGTGGCGAGCGCAGCGAGCACATGGCGAGCGAGCGGAGCGAGGGAGGTCGGTGCCCCCCCGTCACGGGGGGGGCCGGGGCCGTTCGTCCGGGCTTTGCCCGGACGTTACGGCCCCGGGGGGGTTGGGCTACCATGATGCGCCAAAGTCCGTCATAATAGCTCCCGTCTGCACCTGCGCCCGGTCGTGACCCCCACGCCGGGCCTCCTCGCCGCACAGGAGCCCGCGTCATGTCCGCACGTCGCCTCGTCCTCCTCCTCCTCGCCTCTCTTGTTGTGGCGGCCTGCGCTGACGCGGCGCCGCCGCGAGAGGACAACAACAACGCCTCCAACAACAGCGCGGCGAACAACAACCCGACGAACAACAACTCCAACAACGGGATCAACAATACGCCGGTCAATAATTCGCCCAACAACTCTCAAAATAACAGTCAAAACAACCCTCAAAACAACGCAACAAACAACAACCCCGGGACGAACAACAACCCCGGGACGAACAACAACCCCGGGACGAACAACAACCCGGCGAACAACAACCCGGTGAGCCTCTGCGAGCCCAACCCCTGCACGGCGCCCCCCAACGCGTCGTGCGAGGCGGACGGGGTGACGCAGGTCACCTACGCGGCGGAGGGGACCTGCGCGGAGGGGGACGGGGCGCCGGTCTGCACCTACGCGGAGACGCGGGTGAGCTGCGACGAGAGCGGCCAGCTCTGCCAGAGCGGTCGCTGCGTGGACGCGCCGCTCCCGAAGCCGGGCGTAGGCGAGGTGGTCTTCACGGAGGTGCTCTTCGACCCGCACTTCGACCTGAGCGAGAACACGGCGGAGTGGTTCGAGGTGACGTCGGCGGCGTCGGAGGCGCTGGATCTGAGCGGGTGCACGGTGTCGGACGCGGCCGGGCCGGCGTTGACGCTGGAGAACCTGACGCTGGACCCGGACGGGGTGGCGCTCTTCGTGCGGAGCGACAACACGGCAACCAACGGCGGGCTGACCCCGGATCACCTCTTCGGCTTCGCGCTGGGCAACGACGGCGACACGCTGACCCTGACCTGCGAGGGGCGGGTCGTGGATCAGATCACCTGGGGAGGCGCGGGCTTCCCGCGTCAGTCGGGCCGCGCGATCCAGGTGGACCCGGGGTCCACGAGCGCGGCGTCCAACGACGAGGCCGGGGCCTGGTGCCTGGCGCCGACGCCCTACTACAGCGGCGCCAACGGCCCGGCGGAGGACAACTACGGCACGCCGGGGCAGCCCAACCCGGTGTGCCCGGTGCCCGATGTGGAGGTGGACTGGTGCCGCTTCCAGGCCCCCGCCGCCCAGGAGGTCCTGGGCGGGACCGCCTACACCGCCTATGGGCGGGTCTTTGAGGAGGGGCTCACCGATCAGGGCGACGGCGTGGACGCCAGCCCGGAGCTGCGGGCGGAGCTGGGCTTCGGCGCGCGGGGCTCGACGCCTGGGGACGGGTGGACCTGGGCGGCGGCGACCCCCAACCCGGGGTGGAGCGCCTCGGCGGCGCTCCCGCCCGAGCCGGGCAACGACGAGTACCAGGCCACGGTGGCGGCGCCGGCGCCGGGGATGTGGGACGTGGCCTTCCGCTTCTCGCGCAACGGCGGCGCGTGGCGCTACTGCGACCTGGACGCGCGGGCGCAGGGAGCGGGAGACGGCGCGGCGGACGGCTACAGCCCGGAGCACGCCGCGCGCCTCACGACCCTGGCCAACCCCTGCGCCCCCAACCCCTGCGCGGAGGCCCCCGACGCCGAGTGCAGCGCCCAGCAGGTCGCCACGCGCTACACGGCGCCGGGGATCTGCTCGCTGGACGCCGCCAACCGCCCGGTCTGCGACTTCATGGAGACGACCGAGGACTGCGCCGCAGACGGGCTCATCTGCATGGCGGGGGAGTGCGTGGACGTGCCGCTGCCGACCCCTGCCAGCGGCGAGGTGATCTTCAGTGAAATTTTCTATAATCCAGAGTATAATTTGACAGAAAATGGCGGTGAATGGCTGGAGATCCTCAACACCACCGCCGGGGAGCTCTCGCTGGAGGGCTGCACGCTGGTGGACGCCGGGACCAACAGCACCGCGCTCAACCTGAGCGGGCTGACCATCCCGGCGCAGGGGACGATGCTCTTCGCCCGGAGCGCGGTGGCGGCGACCAACGGCGGCATCACCCCGGCGCGGACCTTCACCTTCTCGCTCAACAACGACACGGACACGCTGACGCTGCGCTGCGGCGGGCAGGTCATCGACGCGGTGACCTACGCCCACGACGCGCAGGGCTTCCCGGCGGCGGCGGGCTACTCCATCCAGCTGGATCCCAGCCGCGCCAACGCGACGGACAACGACAGCGGCGCCAGCTGGTGCCGCGTGGGCGCGGTCTACTACCGCGACCCGGAGGGCCAGGACCTCCAGGACCAGCACGGCACCCCTGGCGCCGCCAACCCGCCCTGCGCCCCTGCCGGGCGCAGCGTGGGCTGGTGCCGCTACCAGTACCGCGGCCCCGAGGGGGCGACGCTCCCCGTGGAGACCCCGCTCACGGTCTACGCCCGCGTCTTCATCGAGGGCTTGACCGAGCTGACCCCGGGGGTGGACCCCGACCCCTTCCTCGTCGCCCAGGCGGGCTACGGGCCGCGGGACTCCCACCCGGGGATGCGCGCCGACACCGTGGGGTGGACCTGGCACAGCGCCGCCCCCACCCCCAACTGGAACGGCCCGGGCAGCGGCGAGGCGCCCAATGACGAGTATGCGTCAAGCTATGCGGCTCCGGCGGGGGCGGGGGCTTGGGATCTGGCCTTCCGCTACTCCATCGATGGGGGGCTCTCGTGGCTCTACTGTGATCGGGATGCGCGCCCGCAAGGGCGCGGAGACGGCGCCGCGGACGGCTACAACGTCCTCGACGCGGACAAGCTGACGACGGAGTGAACCGACGTGAAGATGATGCGCGCGCTCGCTGTGTTCGTCGTCCTCGCCGCGCTCGCGGCGGGGGCGGCGGTGGTGCCGGGTTGCAGCGATGATGACAACCTGGGCGACTCCTGCCGCAGCGACAAGGAGTGCGACGGCCGCTGCGCCGAAGGGAAGGACTTCCCCGACGGGCTCTGCACCTACGCCTGCGACCGGGAGCTGGACTGCCCGGACGGGTGGACCTGCGCCGACCGCCAGGGCGGCGTCTGCCTCAAGCTCTGCGGCTCCAGCGGCGCCTGCCGCGAGGACTTCGGAGCGGAGTGGACCTGCCGCGACGTGGGGCTCCACAACTCGGGGCAGAAGGACCGCGTCTGCATAGGCGACTGATTAGGCTTGACAGGACCCCACAACGGCGTTGACAACCAAGAGGCGGAGGCTTACACCTCCCCGTGGTCTGCGCGACTCCCGAGCTTGCCTCATCCTCTACCCTGCGCTGGCCCCGTCTCTCCTCTGGCTCACGCTCTGGTATCTGGCTTCGACCCCGCGAAAGGGAGCGCATCCGATGGCAATGCTTTCTCAATACTTTGGCGATGAACTCAACGACTCCCACAAGGCCCTTGTGGATGCCGTCTGCCTCTCCATCCTCGCGGATGGCAAGATCACCAAAGAGGAGGAGGAGGTCGCCATCAACTTCCTCGCGGAGATGACCGAGCTGGAGACCAAGGACGCGGCCAAGCTCGTCCGCTCCGCCTTCGAGCGCATCTCCCGTGACTCCGACGAGGTCCTCCAGGCCATCCCCGACAAGCTCTCCACCGCCGAGGAGATCGAGGGCGTCTTCTTCGCCGCCGCCTGGGTCCAGTACATGGACGGCGAGATCTCCACCGAGGAGGACTCCTTCCTCTACACCCTCGCGGACGTCCTCGGCCTCGACGACGAAGAGGTCGAAGAGATCCTCGCCGCCGTCGAGGAGAACATCGAGGACCTGGAGGACGAGGATTGAGCAGGGGCCCTGCCCGACGGGGGGTGCGCCACCCCCCGCTGCCCTCCTCCCCCCTTGAGGCGTGAGCCGTGAGCGACGCCAAGCACCCCCACTACATCACGCTGGCAGGCTTCAACCGACTCGCCGCCGAGCTGCGCCACCTCACCACCGTCGAGCGACCGCGCGTCGTGCAGGAGGTGTCCGACGCCGCCGCGCTGGGGGATCGCTCCGAGAACGCGGAGTACATCTACGGGAAGAAACGCCTGCGCGAGATCGACCGGCGCCTCCGCTACCTCTCCAAGACCCTGGAGAAGGCCACCGTCGTCGATCCCACCAAGCAGCCCCAGACCTCCCGCGTCTTCTTCGGCGCCACCGTCATCATCGAGGACGCCGCCACCGGCGACGCCCAGGAGATCCAGATCGTCGGCGTGGACGAGGTGGACCCTGCCGCGCGCCGCATCTCCTGGCGCTCCCCCATCGGAGGCGCCCTCCTCGGGCGAGAGGAGGGCGACGAGGTGGCTGTCGAGACGCCCTCGGGGCGGCGGACGCTTGAAATTGTAGAGATTATCTATAGATAGCAGGCCCTGCCCGCCGATCAGCTCTCCAGGCGCAGCAGCCGATCCACCTTCTCCCGGATGATCTGGAAGTCCTGCGCCCGGTTCGGGATGTAGCGCAGGATCACCAGGTCCGACTTCTGGATCACGCCGCCGTGGAAGAGGAAGGCCCGCGCGCGCAGCAGCCGGTAGAGCTTCACCACCTTGCGGTCCGAGATCTCGATCCCGTCCTCCTTCTCCAGCGTCTTCAGGATGCGCTTGAAGAGCGTGTACGTCTCCGGCGGGAAGTACCGCGTCCGGTCGTTGTCGCTCTCCTCGCCTTGCGACCCCTGGAGCATCACGTGATCCAGGTAGAGCTTCGCCTTGAGGAAGTCGTCCAGGCTGCACAGGTTCGCCCACGGGCGCGTGTTGAACGCCCGGTGCACCTCGCCGCGGAGCCCCGCGTCCAGCAGCTCGTCAAAGTAGCGATCCTTGACGCTCTCCGACTCGATCTTGAGGATGAAGCGGTCCTTGAGGGCGTCCAGCTCGGTGAACTCGGGGATCTCGTTGGTGGCCGCGAAGAGCGCCCGCATCGCCACCGGCACCGGCTTGCCGTCCTGGTAGAACTTGCGCTCGTTGATGATCGTCAGGAGCGTGTTCAGGATCGCGCTGTTGGACTTGAAGATCTCATCCAGGAAGACGATCTTCGCCTCCGGCAGCTTCCCGCCCACGCGCCGCATGTAGCGGCCGTCCTTGAGCTGGTTGATGTCGATGGGGCCCACGATCTCGCTGGGCTCGGTGAACTTGGTGAGCATGTACTCGAAGTAGTCCGTGCCCTCCACCCCGAGCGCCTGGCAGAACTTCACCACCAGATCGCTCTTGGCCGTCCCCGGACGCCCGATCAAGAGGAGCGGCTCCTGCGCCAACGCCGAGACCGCCATCAAGTCGATGATCTCCTCCTTGGCGATGAAGTAGCTCGCCAGCGTCGAGCGCATCCGGTTGATCCGGCTGCGGATCGCCTCGATCTCTCCCTTCAGCTCGTCAAAGCCGATGCGGCTGATCTCCTCGCTCATGCTCTCCTCACCCCTGACCGGCGATGCGGTCGTTCACGATCCGATGGCGGACGTGGTACTCGTCCTCATCCAGGTAGAGCTTGTAGCGCTTGAGGCTGAGCTTGTCCTTGCTCAAGGCTACCTCCATGCAGTGATCGATCAAGCGCAGCTTGATCGGGCGGTACGTCCCGGAGTCCTGCGGGTGCTTCTCATCGATGAAGAGCGCGTTCAAGATCTCATGCACGCCCTCGCCGCGCTGGAGCAGCGGGACCAGCTCGATCCCGCCCAGCGCCGCCCCCAGCATGTCCAGGTGATCGAGCCACTGGAGGCCCTTCTCCCGGTACACCCCGTGGACCACCGTCCGGATCATGTCCGCGCCGCGCGCCTCGTCCCCAAGGTCCAGGAAGCCCTCCGCCAGCCGCAGCCGCAGCAGCGTGTTGTAGAGCCCCAGCAGGCTCCCCTGACGCACCCGATCCGCCCCGCGCTCCAGCTGCTCCAGGATGCCGATCCCCTCCGACGCCTGGCCGATCTTGCGGAGCGTGTCCGTGATCGGGCCCAGCAGCCAGGCGAACTGGCGCGCGTCCAGGCGCAGCGTCCCCGCCTCGGCGCTCGACGCCAGGCGGCGCAGCTCCTCCAACGCCTGCGCGAAGGCCCCCGCCGCCACGTGCTCGTCCAGGCTCCGCTTGATCTGCTGCGCGTCGGTGTACTTGCCCGCCATCGGGAAGAGCGAGCGGAAGTTCTCCGGTGAGAAGAACTCCGACGGGTTGGACGCCGCCGCCCGCGTGAAGATCGCCTTCTGGATCGTCTCCAGCTCGCTGTGCGCCAGCCCCGCCGACGCCTGGAGCTTGAGGCGCTGGTTGTAGCGCTTCACCCACTCCCCGCCGCTCTGCGGCGCCTGATGCTCCCGCAGCGCCGCCATGTAGAGCGCCAGCCACGCCTGCTCCACAGGCTCCAGCCCCGTCCCCGCCTCGAAGAAGGCCTCCGCCTGCCCGGCGTAGTGGTCCGAGCGGCTGCGGTTCCCAAGCCGCTCATAGCCGTAGGCCAGGATCGCCACCCCGATCCGGCGCAGCGCCTCGTCCTCGGCCTTCTCCAGCCGCGCCGCGATCTGATCGAGGATCGCGTTGGCCGCGATGAACTCGCCCTCCGCCTCCGCGTCGTCCTCCTGGAAGAAGCGCAGCTGGTAGATGCGGTTCTGGATGAAGCCCGGGACATCGAAGGGCTGGAGGCCGCTGCGGGTCAGCTCCGTCAGCGTCGCCTCCCGGAGCTTGGCCTCCTGCACCGCGTCCCGGTTGAGCGTCAGGAGCTGCCGCCAGAGCAGCCAGCGATCCTTCACCCGCAGGTGCTTGCCGCGCGCCTCCAGGGTCGCGTAGCCCCGCGTCAGCACCTCGCGGGCCGCCGCGTCACCCGGGCCCTGGAGCGCCTCGCGCTCGTAGGCCAGGTGGAGCCAGAGCCAGGCCACGTCCGCCTCCGGCTCTGCGAAGCGCTGGGCTGCGCGCCGCCGACGCTCCGCCAGCGGCAGGCTGTGGAGCTGCACGCTCCCCAGGCGCTCCAGGTAGCCCCGCACCTGCGCCTCCAGCGCCGCCGCGTCGCCCCCCTCCGCGAAGCTCAACCAGAGCGCCTCGCGGGCGCCCAGCGCCGCCTCCTCGGGCTTGCCCAGCTGGTGCTTGATCGCCGCCAGCGCCGCCCAGCCCGCGCTGGTCTGCCCCTCCAGCACGAGCTGGTGCTCCAGCTCCAGCTCCTCGCGCTCCAGCCCCGAGGCCTCCGCCTCCTCGCCTTCGCCGCCCTCCGCCGCGTCGGGCAACACCAGCTCGGGGCGCGGCGCGGCGGACTCGGCGGGGCGCGCCGCGGGCAGCGCCTCGTCGGCCTCAAGCTCCTCCTCCTCCTCGATGACCCGAGCTGGACGCGGACCCTCGGGGCGCGCCGCCGCCGCCGCCGTCGGGCGACGCGGCGCGATCTCGTAGCGCGCAAAGTCAAAGACCGCCTGGGCCTCCAGCGTCTTGAACGCCTCCATCCCGGCGCCCACCAGGTAGTCCACCAGCTCCGGCAGCGGCCGGAAGCTCCCCTCCGCCACCCGCACCAGCCGGGGGCGCCCTGCCTCCGACCAGATCAAGACCAGCTCCCGCGCCCGCAGCTCAAAGAGCTCCCGGTAGCGATCCTTGCG
This sequence comes from Myxococcota bacterium, assembly GCA_963169075.1. Lineage (GTDB taxonomy): Bacteria > Myxococcota_A > Bradymonadia > Bradymonadales > CAUJGC01. Next base: position 7,468 of record CAUJGC010000273.1, on the reverse strand, counting down.
GAGCGGCGGCTCCAGCGTCTCGCCCACCTCCAGCAGCAGGTTCGGATACCCCGCATAAGGCGCGAAGGGGCGCCCCTGGAAGTCGATGTACTCCCGGCCCAGCCCCGTGTGACGCTCCCGCAGCAGGTAGAGCCGCTCCCCGTCGGGGCCCTCCTGCGCCGAAAAATGCAGCGCCTGAAGATCCCGCTCCGGCACCAGGGTCAAGAGGCGCTCCAGGTGGTGGTGCTCCTCCGCCCGCAGCATCCAGACCTGCGCCTCCCGGGGACGGTGCGCCGGGATCAACACCAGCGGCACCTCAAAGCGCACCTTGCCGCCCTGCGGGTCCGGCGACCACCGCTCCTCGCCCTGGAGCCCCTCCAGCGTGAAGCGCGTCAGCCCGTAGATGTCCTCCCAGCGCGGCGGCGGCATCACGAAGAGGCGCGCCTGGGCCTCCAGCCCCTCCATGAAGCACCACCGCTCGCCGTCACCCTCCCAGATCCCCGCCAGCGGGTGGACGCTCCCGTAGGGCACCCAGAGGCCGCCGTCACCCTGCGGCACAAAGACCTCCGCCCCCGGCGCCGAGCGCGCCCGATCCACCGCGTAGTAGCTCGGGCGCTCGGCGCGCAGCAGGAACGCCCGCTCCCCGTCGCGCTCGGCCACCGTCGCCTGGAGCCGGTCGCACCCCATCTGGAAGTTCATCGCCACAAGCTGCTTGAAGAGCCCCTCCTCGCGGCACCAGAACACCACCACCCCGGGCTCCGGCTCCCCCGCCTGCGCGCGCACCGGGCCGATCAGCGCCGGCAGGCGCTCCGCCGTCCGGCTGCTCACCCGGCGCCACGCCTCGACGCCGCGCCGCCCGCGGCGCGGCACCTGCACCGCGTCCCCCTCCACCTGCACCTTCACCGCGGGCCAGGACGGGTGCGACGGCCAGGGCCGATCGCTCCGCCCAAGCAGGTAGAGCGACGCCTCCGCCGCGTCGCCCTGCGCGCAGGCGATCAGCTCGAACGCGCCGCTGCCGCCTCGCCCAAGCAGCCGCACGAAGTCGATCAGCGTGGTGTAGTGCTCAAAACGGATCGCTTCCAGCTCGTATGCGCTCATCCCGCCTCTTTCCTGCGCTACGACCCGGGCTGGGCCCCAAGTCAACAGCGCACTACCATAGAGCCCGACGCCGCGCCTTGCAAGCGCCTGTCACGTCGCAAAAAATTCGGCCATGCGGCCTGGGGTTGGAATAAAATTCTGAAATCTGGCGCGCGGGCCGTCTCTTCTTCGGTCGTCTCCTAGGTGCGCCAGATCACCGCCATCAAGATCACCAGCGCCACCAGCACCGCCGCCGCCATCACCACCAGGAGCCCCGTCGAGGGAGGACGCTTCAGCTCCGCCTCCTCCCCGCCCCGCGTCAGCCGCCGCGTGATCGAGGTCGGCCCCCGCGGCGCCAGATCCCGCGTCTGCGAGCGCAGCACCTCCAGATCCGCGGTGTCCGCCAGCGCCAGCTCCCGGCGCTGCGCCGCCGTCGGCGGCACGGCGCCATACGCCTCCGGCGGCATGCTCTGGAGCGCGTCCAGCAGCGCCTGCGCGGTCGCGTAGCGCTGGCGAGGCTGCTTGCGGGTCGCCTTCTCCAGGATCTTCGCGATCGGATGGTTGGGGTAGGGCGGCGGCAGCGGCGGCAGCTTCTCGTTCAGGTGCTGCATCATCACCTTCATCGCCGTCGCCCCGGTGAACGGCTGGCGCCCCGTCAGCATCTCGTAGAGCAGGATCCCCACCGCGTACACGTCCGCTGGCGGGCCCACCGGGTCGGCCGCGATCTGCTCCGGCGCCATGTACTCCGGCGTCCCGAAGACCTGATCCGTCCGCGTCAGCTTGTCCCGATCCTCCTCAAAGGGGCTCGTGTCCAGGGGCTTGCAGATCCCGAAGTCGATCACCTTCGCCGTCAGCTCCTCCCCCTGGCGGTGGATGAAGATGTTCTCCGGCTTCAGATCCCGGTGGATGATCCCCTTCGCGTGCGCCTCCTTCAGCGCCTCCAGCACCGGCGTCAGGATCTCCACGATGTGATCCAGGCGCAGCGGCCCCCCCTGGCGCGCCATCCAGCGCTCCAGCGTGTCCCCCTCCAGGTACTCCATCACCAGGTAGGGCACGCCGCGGGCGCTGCCCTCGGGCTCGGTCACCCCGTAGTCCAGCACCTCCACGATGGAGGGGTGGTGCAGCTGCGCCGCCAGGCGCGCCTCGCGCTGGAAGCGGCGCACCGTCGCCTCGTCCCCCATCCGATCCGGGAGCATGAACTTCACGGCGACCCGCCCCCCGCTGGGCTCCCCCTCCGCCTCCCACACCGACGCAAAGCCCCCCGTGGCGAGCTTCCGCTTGAGACGGAAGCGACCCCCGATCAGCTCCCCCCGCTCTGGTACGTGGATGGACACGCGCCTCCCCGGTCAAACAGGAACCACCAACCCGCCCGACCATCATGCCGCATCCCGCACCTCGCGTCCAGCGCCCCCCGAGCGCCGCCAAGAAAAGAAGGCGGCCCAGGCTTCACGCCTGAGCCGCCTCCCCAGAAGACACCGCGACCAAAGTCGCAGCGGCTTACATCATGTTGCTGCGACCCTTGCGGCGCAGCTCCTTCCGGCGACGACGCTCCGCCTCGCGCTGCTTGCGGCGCTTCTTCACCGAGGGCTTCTCGTAGAAGCGGCGACGCTTCAGCTCCTTGCGGATGCCCTCGCGCGCCATCTCGCGCTTCAGGCGGCTGATCGCTCGGCCCACGTTGTTGTTCTCGACCACCACCTCAAGGGGGGTCAGCTCGTTGCTCTTGCGCGACACCGTATTCGACATCTCGATCCACTCACGCGCTGGGCCCCCATCGGGGCCGCTTCATCCCAGACTCTAGACTTGACTATCGACTCAGCCCCTCCCCCGAGCGGCTGGAGCGGCGTATCTTGTGACCCCCTCCCTGTCCAGAGGCGCGAGGTCACGAACGGCGCGCGAGTCTAACCCGCCCCCCCAGGGGCGTCAAGCCCCTCCCCAAGCGTTTTTTCAAGCCGCGCGACAATATCTCCCCGCGTCGCGCTGTTCTCAACCCCAGGGGCCCCTGGCGTGCGAACGCGCTGCTCCTGTGCGGTGGATTGTTGCCAACCCTGCTGGATCGGCGCTATGATGGGCGGCTGCAAGGGGCTGCGGGGTCTGCACAGCCCGACGACGCGAGCATGACACGATGGACTTCGTCTCTCTCCAGCCTGGTGATGTGATCAACGACAAGTACGAGCTCCTCGATCAGCTCGGAGCAGGCGCCTTTGGCGCTGTCTTCCGCGCCCGACAGCTCGGCATCGACCGCATCGTCGCCATCAAGTGCCTCCTCTCCGAGGCCGGCGCGGTCGATGAGACGGCCATCGAGCGCTTCAAGCGCGAGGCCAGGCTCTCCTCCGCCCTCGAACACCCCAACACCATCACCATCCATGACTACGGACAGACCGAGAGCGGCGTCCTCTACCTCGTCATGGAGTACGTCCGCGGCGTCACCCTCAAGACCATGCTCAAGAATGAGCAGCGGCTCCAGCCCAGCCGCGCCGTCCGCATCGTCAAGCAGGTCCTCTCCTCGCTCCATGAGGCCCACAGCCGCGGCATCGTCCACCGCGACATGAAGCCTGCCAACATCATGCTCTTCAACCGCCTCGGGGATAAGGACGTCATCAAGGTCCTCGACTTCGGCATCGCCAAGTTCGTCTCCGATGACGGGCAGGCCATGGGCTCCGCCAAGGACGACCTCACCGTCGCCGGGCGCATCGTCGGCACCCCCCGCTACATGGCCCCCGAGCAGATCAACGGCAAGGGCGCCTTCCCCGCCTCCGACATCTACGCCCTCGGCCTCATGTTCTACGAGATGCTCACGGGCCGTCAGGCCGTCAGCGGCGACTCCACCCTCACCCTCATCGCCCAGCAGATCAGCAACGCCCCCGTCATCGACCCCAACTCCCCCCTCATCCCCGAGCCCCTCCGGCCCATCCTCATCCGCTCCACCGCCAAGAACATGCTGGAGCGCTACCAGACCGCCGCAGACTTCATGGGCGACCTGGAGAAGCTCGACCCGGCGGCCCTGGATCGGCTCATCGATCCCTCCCTCCCCGCCCCCGATCGCTCCGTCTCGCCCACCCAGACCGGCGAGTTCCGACAGGCTGAGCGCGACTCCTCCTCCGGCTCCCGCCAGCTCCCCCAGACGCCTGCCGCCAGCAGCTCCGCGCGCTTCGGCATCCTCGCGGCGGTCGTCCTCCTCGTCGTCGGGCTCGGCATCATCGGCACCCTCCTCGTCCTCGGCGGCGACGAGGCCGCTCAGACCCCCTCCGGAGCCCTCGCCGCGACCTCGGTCCCCAGCTCCGCGCCGGCCTCCACACCCGCGCCGCCCGCCTCTGCCGAGCCTGCGGCCTCCGCGCCGCTCGACCCCCCCGAGGACAACCTCAAGATGGAGGACGCGCCCGCCGCGCGCACCGTCACCATCGAGTCCGAGCCCGCAGGCGCCGAGGTCCTCCACAACGGCGCCGCCATCGGCCTCACCCCCCTCCCCGTCAACGTCGCCCCCGATCAAGCCCCCGCGGCCTACGAGCTGGCCCTCAAAGGCTACGAGAAGCAGACCATCGACATCTCCCCCGCCAGCGAAGACGTCGTCCGCGTCTCCCTCAAGGTCGAGCCCGCCGTGGCGCCTGTCCAGCGACCCCGCACTGCGCCCGCAGGCAACACCAACAACAAGAACAGCAACTCCAAAACCGGCAACGGCGGCAACGGCGGCAACGGCGGCTCCAAGAACGACTACGAGGTCTTCTGAGCTCCCCGCGCTCACCCCCACCCCCACCGAGCTGCAACGCGGAGCGTCCATGACACCTCGCCTCCTCCTCCTCCTCGCCTCAACGCTCCCCCTCGCCGCAGCGCTCGCCTGCGGCAACGAGGCCGTCAAGGAGGACGAGCCCATCGGTCGCCCCCCCACCGAGGCCGAGCGCCTCGCCCCCCGCGACACCACCCTCGATGACCTCCGCAACCCCCGCCGCCGCGCCCCCGGACCTGCCCTCACCCCGCAGACCGCGCCTGCGAGCGTCGCTGCGGCGCCGCCTGCGACCGCCGCGCCGCCCGCCTCCGCCGCGCCGCCCGCCTCAATCGCCGTCGCGCCTCCGGCGACCACTGCCGCACCCCCGGCGACCGCTGCGGCGCCGCCGGTCTCTGTCGCCGTCAAGCCGGCCTCGGCTGCGGTCAAGACGGGCGACGAGCTGGGGGACTATGCTACATTTGACGACATCCCCCGCGGCACCCCTTCGGAGCATCCCCACCACTTTGTAGGCGAGGAGCACCTCACCAACATCCGCAAGCTCACCGAGGGCGGCCAGAACGCCGAGGCCTACTTCTCGCCCAACGGCAAGCTCCTGGTCTTCCAGTCCACCCGCGACGGTTTGGCGTGCGATCAGATCTTCACCATGAAGGTGGACGGCTCCGGCCAGGCGCAGGCCAGCACCGGCCAGGGGGTCACCACCTGCGGCTACTGGCTGCCCGACAACCGCCGCATCCTCTTCTCCTCCACCCACGCCGCCGCCCCTGCGTGCCCGCCTCGCCCCGACTTCCGCAAATACGGCGGCTACGTCTGGCGTGTCGATCCCAACTACGAGATCTACACCGCCCAGCCCGGCGGCAAGGGGCTCAAGCCCCTCACCGAGTCCCCCGGCTACGACGCTGAGGCCACCATCAGCCCGAAGGGTGATCGGATCGTCTTCACCTCCACCCGCGACGGTGATCTGGAGCTTTACTCCATGAAGCTCGACGGCTCCGACGTCAAGCGCCTCACCAACACCCCGGGCTACGACGGCGGCGCCTTCTTCGACCGCACAGGCAAGCGCATCGTCTTCCGCGCCTACCACCCCAAGACCCCCGCCGAGCTGGCCGAATACCAGCGCCTCCTCAAAGAGGACGTCGTCAAGCCCTCCGTCATGGAGATCTACGTGATGAACGCCGACGGGACCGACGTGAAGCAGGTCACGGACTTCGGCGCTGCCTCCTTCGCGCCCTTCTTCCACCCGGATGGCAAGCGGATCATCTTCTCCTCCAACCTCCACGATCCCAAGGGGCGCGACTTCGACCTCTACCTCATCAACATCGATGGCAGCGGCCTGGAGCGCCTGACCTTCAACCCCACCTTCGACGCCTTCCCCATGTTCAGCCCCAACGGCAAGCAGCTCATCTTCGCCTCCAACCGCTCCAACGCCCAGGAGGGCGACACCCATGTCTTCATCGCGGACTGGAAGGATTAGCGCCCTCGCCCTCCTCGTCGCGACTGTCGTCCTCACCGCCTGCGCCGCCGAAGAGGATGACCCGGACTACCACCTGGGCTACGGCTTCGTCGGACCCAGCCGCGCAGGCGGCGGCAGCAGCGCGCCGCCTCGCGATCTCGACGCGGGTGACCCCGACGCTCCTCTCCTGGAAGATCCCGCCGATCCCCTCCGCGATCACCTCACCCCCGGTGAGGTGATCTATATCGATGGCGCCTCCGGCTCGCAGACCCTCCGCGTGATCAACCTGGACGCCCGGACCGACGAGCCCCTCTTCCCGCTGGTGGACGCGTCCAACGCCCCCAACAACCTCCGCGACGGCGACTACACCCTCACCCGCGACCGCGCGCAGCTCCTCTTCACCCCCGAAGGCCTCACCCCCCAGCCGCTCCTCCGCGTCGAGGTCGGCAGCCCAAGCCCCATCACCCTCCTGGACGCCGACCCCGCCCGCGGCGTCCTCCGCCACCCCCGCGCCACCGCCGACGGCGCCGTGATCTTCACCGCAGGCACCTACAACGCCGACGGCGCCCCGATCCAGACCCACCTCTATCGCCTCGACCTCGGCGGCTCCGGTCCCGTCGAGATCCCCCTCCGCGCCGGGACCTGCGAGGTCGTCCGTGACATCGCCGCCCACCCTACACAACCCCTCCGCGCCTTCGGCGTCCTCGACGCCTGCCTCGACGTCCTGGAGTCCGGCCTCGTCGAGATCCACCTCAACACCGGCGCCGTCATCCCCCTCCTCAACCTCATCGAGCCCGACCCCGAGGCCGCGCTTGGCCTCCCGGTGGCCTCCGGCGACGACCGCGAGCTGCTCCTCGTCGGGCGCGGCGCCTACGACTCCAACGCCGACCTCACCGCCGACCTCTTCGGCGCTGGCGTCTTCCGCCTCCTCCTCGCCTCGGGAGAGCCCGTGGACGTCAGCAACTTCGACTCCCCCGGGAGCCGCGTCGCAGGCATCGCCTCCCTCCCCAACGGCACCCTCATCCTCGACATCGACCGCGGACGCCGTGATCTCTTCGCAGGTGACCTCACCTCCACCACACGCCTCACCACCCACGGCGCCGCCCGCTCCCCGCTCGCTGTCCGCTGAGGGGTGGGCGCTGCCCACACCCGCCAGGGGGAAGCTCCCCCTGGACCCCCATCTTCTCCGTGCAAAGAACGAGGGTGCTCGGCCCCTCCGGGCGGCGCGCCGCCCGGAGGGG
>CAUJGC010000272.1 GCA_963169075.1 Myxococcota bacterium | reverse complement strand
GGGGGGGGGGGGGGGGGGCGCGGGGGGGGGGGGCGCCGCGGTGGGCGGCGGGCGCGGCGCTGGCGCGGCGGGTGCGGCGGAGGAGGACGGCGCGCATGAAGTGCAGCTCGCACAGGGCGTCGTCCTGGAGGCGGGGGAGCTTGAGGAGGTCGTTGACGGCGCGCTCGGCGTCCTTGTTGCGGACCTCGCGGAAGTCGATGCGGGCGCTGCGGAGGAGGTCGTCGGGGGTGGGCTTGAGGTGGCGCCGGAGCTTCTTGAGGTGGGGCTGGAGGGCGTCGTGGCGGTGGCAGGCGGCTGGGAGGGCGTGGAGGAGGTCGGCGAGGGGCGGGGAGGTGAGGCGGAGGCTGTGGGGTGCGGCGAGGAGTTCGGCGGCGAGGTCGCAGTGGGGGCGGGGGGCGCGGTCGCGTGGGGGGAGGCGCTGGAGGAGGAGGGTGAGGGCGGCGGTGGGGTCGCCTTCGGCGCGGAGGGTGGCGGCGTGGGCGAGGGTGAGGTCGGGGGCGAAGGCGTCGGGGAGGGCGCCTTCGGCGCGCTGGAGGTGGAGGCGTGCGGGCTCGGGGGCGCCGGCGCGGGCGAAGGCGAGGGCGGCCTGGAGGTGGAGCCAGGGGGCGGCGTGGGGGGCGAGGGCGGCGAGGTGCTCGAAGAGGAGGGCGGCCTGGGGGTGCTGGCCTGCGCTGGCGAGGCGTCGGGCCTGGGCGTAGCGGTCGCGGAGGGCGGCGTCGACCGAGCCGGGGGCGGGCGCGGCGAGGAGGGCGGTGTGGTCGAGGCGGTGGGGGTCGTCGGGGGAGAGCAGCCAGGGGAGGGCGCCGCCCTCCGGCGGCGCGGGGGTGGGCTGGGCGGCCGCGGGGGCGGCCAGGAGGAGGAGGAGGAGGGTGGGGAGGAGGGCGGGGCGCATCAGAGGCGCCGCGTCATGAGGAGGCGTGGGATGACCTCGAAGCCGAGGTCTTCGTAGAGGGCGCGTGCGCTGTGGTTCTCGGGGCGGACCATGAGGTGTACGGCGCGGACGTCGCGGGCCTGGAGGGCCTGGGTGATGGCGAGGAGGAGGGCGCGGCCGAGGCCCTGGCCTCGGGCGGGGGCGTCGATGAAGAGCTCGGTGATGAAGGCGTCGTGGCCTGAGAACTCGACGTCGTAGCCGAGGGTGGCGAGGGCGTAGCCGAGGAGGCGGCCTGAGTCGGGCTCGACGGCGAGGAGCATGAGGCCGAGGGCGGGGTCATCGAGGACGCGGCGGAGGGCGGGGAGCATGGTGTCGGGTCGCCAGGGGATGTGCTCGTGGCGGTTGAACTCGGCCATGAGGGGTGCGATGGCGTCGAGGTCGTCAGGCGAGGCGAGGCGGAGGTGGTGGGGTGCGGTCATGGGCGGGTCACCAGGGCGGGGAGGCGGGGACGACGACGGCGAGGCCGTTGCGTCGGTAGCCGAGCTGGAGGACGAGGAGGTGCTGTCCGACGTCGAGGGTCTGTCCGCCGCCGAGGTCGAGATCCCAGGGGTTGTAGACGTACTGGAGTCCGAGCCAGAGGGCGCCGCCGTCGTCGGGGTCATCCAGGGGGGTGTCGAGGCCGGCGCCGAGGAGGACGCCGAGGTCCCAGGCGGCGTGGTCGCGGGTGGGGGTGGAGGCGCTGGAGCGGGTGAGGTCCACGCCGAAGAGGAGGTAGGCCCCGGCGAGGGTGTAGAAGAGGCGGTTGTTCTCCAGGTGGGTGAGGAAGAAGGGGTGTCCGCCGGCGGTGAGGGCGAAGGTGTCCTGGCGGAGCTGGAGGGGGTCGCCCTGGGCGGTGAGGTCGGCGGAGGTGCCGTACCAGGTGAAGCGCCCGTCGAGGACCTGGGTGGGGGAGGAGGCCTGGAGCCAGGCGCCTGCGGTGAGGGCCGTGGCGGAGTCGAGGGCGTCGCCGCCGAGGAGGGAGGGTCCGGCGAAGGCGCCCGCGGCGAGGAAGGCGCCGGTGTAGAAGGGGGAGTAGGGGGTGTAGTCGGGGTGGTCGGGGTCGCGGCTGTATGCGGGCTGGTCGTAGTCCCAGGGCTTCTTGTCCTGAGCGGCGGCGGGCGCCGCCAGCGCCAGGAGGAGGAGCAGCGACGATGCGAGGAGGGGAGGGCGGGTCATGGGCTGGCCGTCTGGACGAGGAGGCGGTTGGGGGTGAGGTAGTTGCAGAGGGCCAGGTCGGCGGTGCCGTCCCCGTCGAAGTCCCCGGCAGCGATGTCGGAGGTCACGTCCACGCCCGGCGGCCAGGAGGCCGAGGCGTCCTCGAAGCGGCCGTCGCCGCGGTTGACGAAGAGGTAGTTGGGCTGGCCGGTGGAGCCGAAGGGGCTCAGGTCCCCGACGTTGGCGAAGTTGGCGACCGCCAGGTCCAGATCCCCGTCGCCGTCGAGGTCGGTGAGGGCGAAGCTGAAGCTGGGGGCCACGAGGTCGTCGCGGATGAGGTCGGGCCGGTAGACGAACTCGCCGCCCCCGAGGCCGAGGAAGATCATGACGCTGTTGCGCACGACCCCGGTGGTGGGGACGGTGCGTGGTGCGCTCTGGTCGAGGTTGTCCACGGCCACGATGTCGTTGATGCCGTCGCCGTTGACGTCTCCGATCTGGGACTCCAGGACGTCCGCGAACATCTGCCCCAGGGGCCACTCGGCGGTGACGCGGTAGGTGCCGTCGCCGTTGGAGAGGTAGAGGCGGTGGTCGGCGGCGTAGCGCTGGCGCCCGTTGGACTCGACGGTGTTGTCGACGACGACGACGAAGTCCTCCAGGCCGTCGCCGTTGAGGTCGCCGCGGCTGTAGTCGTGGTCGTGCTCGGAGAAGTCCTGGGTGATGTCGCCGGAGCGGTCGGTGAAGCGTCCGCTGCCGTTGTTGCGGAAGAGGTTCTCGGGCTCGGCGGTGTTGATGAAGAGGATGTCGGGGGCGGCGTCGCGGTTGGCCTGGATGAAGCCGCCGTCGTAGGAGAAGGTGGAGAAGGGGAGGCGGTCGTTGGCCTCGGTGAAGGCGCCCGCGCCGCTGTTGACGTAGAGGCGGTTGTCGCTGTCGAGGTTGATGATCATCATGTCGAGGTCGCCGTCGGCGTCGATGTCGGCCAGATCGACGTTCATGGAGTTCTCGGCCCGGGGCAGCTCGCGGCGCTCAAACGTCGCGCCCTGGTTGAGGTAGACCGCGTTGGCGACGAAGCGCGTGTCGTCCTGGAAGAGGCCGCCGTTGGCGACGACCAGATCCGCGTCGCCGTCGCCGTTGAGGTCGGCGGCGTCCAGCTCGATGCAGCCCGGCTCCCGCTGGATGCCGGCGTCGTCGGTGACGTCGGCGTAGACGCGGTAGGCGAAGCGGGCCGCGTAGGTGTCCCCCAGCCCGCCCGGCGTCTCCAGGCGGAGATCGGCCTGGCCCACCGCCCCCGGCGGGGTGATCGCCCGGAGGCGGTCGGGGCTCTCCACCGTGACCTCCACCGCGTCCACGCCGCCGAAGCGCACCCGCATCCCGGGCTCGAAGCCCGCGCCGTCGATGGTGACGGTGGTGAAGCCCGCGGTGAGGCCGCCGCTGGGGCGGAGGGTGGGATCGACGTAGGTGTAGGGCGCGGAGTCCCGCTGCCCGTCCAGGTTCACGACCTCCACCTCGGCCTGGCCGGGCTCCCCCGGCGGCATGACGAGGCGCAGCTCCACGCCGCTGACCCGGACGACGGGGACCGGGACGCCGTTCACGAAGACCAGCGCGCCCTCCCGGAAGCCGGAGCCCCGGATGACGACGGTGTTGCCGCCCCAGGTAGGCCCGCGGGCAGGCTCCAGCGCGTCGATCTGCGGCGGGGCCACGATGTAGGTGTAGGCGTCAGGGGCGATGTCGAAGCGCCCGTCCGGGTTGGTGACCCGAACGTCCACCACCCGCTCCGACTCCCCCGGCCCCAGCGGGCTGGCGGGCGGGCGCACCTGGGCGGTCCCCGACGCCGGGTCCACCGCGACGACCTCCGCCTCCACGCCCCCGATGAGGACGGTCATCCCCGGCAGGAAGTTCCGCCCGCGGATCGTGACCAGGTTGCCGCCGGTGTCCGGCCCGCGCGGCGGCTCCACCGCGTCGATGACCGGCGGCCCCACGAAGGTGAAGCCCCCCGGCGCCACGGCGTCCCGCCCGTCGCGGTTGCGGACCCGGACGTCCACGGTCCCCTCCGGATGGGGCTCGGTGATGACGGTGAGGACGCCTCGGGCCAGGTCCTCGGCCACGACCTCCACCGGGGCGCCGTCGAAGAAGACCCGCGCGCCGGGCTGGAGGTTGGACACCTCGATCTCCACCACCGTCCCGCCCAGGTCCGTGCCTCGATCCGGGTCGATCCCGACGATCTCGGGCGGGGGCAGGATGTAGGTGTAGGCGTCCTCCAGGGTGTCGCTGCGCCCGTCCACCTCGACCCGGACATCCACCGGCCCCTCGGGGTGCGCCGGGGTCCGGCACGTCGCCAGCCGCGAGGTGACCACCACGACCTCCGCGCACGCCAGCCCGTCGAACGTCACCCCCATCCCCTCAAAGAACCCCGCCCCGAGCAGCTCCACCTCCTCGCCGCCCGTCGTCAGGCCCTCCTGGGGCTGCACCCGGTCCAGCCGGGGCGGCGGCAGGTAGGTGTAGGCCTCCGCCAGCCGGGCGCGCTGCCGATCCGGGTTGAAGAGGTTGACGTCCACGCGCCCCGGCGCGTGGGGCGGCGTCACCGCCCGGATCAAGCCCGGCTCCACCGACACCACCGCCGCCGCCTGGTCGTCGAAGAAGACCTCCACCCCCTCCTGAAAGCCCGCGCCGGTGATCTCCACCGCCGTCCCGCCCTCGTCCGGCCCGAAGGCCGGGGTGACCCCGGCCAGCTCCGGCGCCGGGATGTAGGTGAACCCCGCCGCCAGCTCCCCCGCCTGCCCGTCCAGGTTCACCACCCGCACGTCCGCCGGCCCCGGCGCCCCCGGCGGCGTCCGCGTCAGCAGCGTCCCCCGGTCCAGCGCGATGGAGAAGGGCGCCTGCGCCCCCCCGAAGAAGACCGCCGCCCCGTCATCGAAGTCCGCCCCCGCGATCACCACGTCCGTCCCGCCCGCCGCAGGGCCCTCCCCGGGCACCACCGCCAGGACGTCCGGGCGCGGGATGTAGTAGAAGGCGTCCCGGCGCGACCCCGCCGCGCCCCGCGGGCTCCGCACCTCCACCGTCGCCCACCCGCCGTCCCCCGGCGGCGACACCGCCTCGATGAGGTGCGCCGTGACGACGGTGGCCTCGGGGGCCGGCGCCCCGTCGAAGCGGACCTCCGACCCCGGCTCGAAGCCCTGCCCCCGGATGAAGACCCGGTCGCCGCCCTCCTCAAGCCCCCGCTCCGGGCTGACCTCCGCCAGCCGCACCGGCTGGTTCGCAGGCCCCACCTCGAAGAACCAGACCTCCCGCGGGGCGTCCACCGGCGAGCGGGCCGTGCCGTCCGCCGTGTCCACCTCCACCCACCACCGCACCTGCGTCCCCAGCGCCAGCGGCTCGCCCTCGGGCCGGATCCAGCCCACCCGCTCCAGCGCCAGCCCCGGCACCTCCTCCAGCCCCACCACGGTCGGGTCGCTCATCGCGGGCGTCTGCCAGTAGAGCCGCCCCGCCTTCACCTCCCGCTGCCCCTGGAGGCTCACCCGGATCTCATACGGCCCGTACCCCTCCGTCGCCCCCCCCACCTGCGACGCCGCGAGGATGAAGACCTCCCCCTCGCTCCGACACGCCGAGGCCACCCCGCCCAGCGCCAGCGCTGCCATCGTCGCCCACAGCACGCCGCTCTTCACCACGCTACGCCGCACCATACCGCCGTACCCTCCAGGGCTCCGCAGCGCGCCGATGCGCCGCACCGAGCCACGATAGCGGGCCCCCCCGGGCGCCGCCACCCCCCCCGGGGGCTAACCGGCCGGCCGGCGGGGCGGCCCGACCGCCCCCGGCCCCCCCCGTGACGGGGGGGCACCGACCTCGCTCGCATTGCTCGCTCGCCCCCCGACCTCGCTCGCTGCGCTCGCTCGCCAGCGACCCGTCGGTGTCCCCCCGTCACGGGGGGGACCGGCCCCGTTGCTCCTGTGAGCGCAGCGAAGCAGGAGCTTACGGGGCCGGGGG